>NZ_NKFM01000040.1:0-26689 GCF_002223085.1 Burkholderia sp. HI2714
GTCACGCACGGCTTCGACCACCGTCTTCCTCAGGTACGCCTGCGTCGCCTGATCCAACTTTCGGGCATCAGTTTTCGTCTTCATACCCGTATAACGCACCACGAACTATTTGGTGCACTCGTCAGTAACTATCGTCAATGGGTCGGCCCAGGATTCGACCCGGAGCTATTCGATTTGCGTGCTGCCAACGCCGCGTTGATGCGACTCGCGACCAATCGATGGGGTAATCGATAACTCCGTCACGACGGTGCTGGTGACGCGCTTACCCCTAGCGCATGGAGCACCCCTGTGATCGTAAACGCAAGGATCGCCACACGACGGTTGCGTCGCGTGGGGCAGGCCAGTAAAGGAGTATTCAATGAGCTCACGCTCCGTCCGAATTGAGAATGTCGGTTTACTCCGGACTGACTGCTGTTTCGCGGTGGTGCTCTCGAAGATCGCCCGGCTGGCAATTGAGATGCTGGCAAATCGCATCCAATGTTGCGAGGCGCCCCCCTTGACCTTGCCCTGCTTCAACAAGGAGAGATTCTGTTCAATTCATGGCGACGGCAGGCATACGCTCGCCACAGCGCGATCGAGTGTAACGCGTTGCTCGACGTTGAAATTGAATTTCCCGTCCTTGGAGACATGCTCGACGCTCTTCGCAACCTGGATTTTGCAGTCCGGCAACTTGCGCAGTGACTCAGCGAGATACAGTTCGCGCAAGATATCTCCTTGCAGGCGATCCAGTTCCGTACGGATGTCTTCCAGCGTCCGACGCGGCGCCGACGGAGCCTGGCCCGCACGTCGCCAGTCATTCAGCAGCGCGTATTGGGCAACCTTGCTGGCTTCGATCTGGTCGCTGAACACGGCCGCGGCATCTTCGGACGCAATCTGATGCGTTGGCGCCACCCGCTTTACATTGGCAATCACTTGCGCCTCTCGCGCCTTGTCGTAGACGGGTTTGCCGCTGTCGATTTTGGACAGGGCGACCGGATAGGCGGTTTGCAGGCGCGCGGCCATACTCTCCACGAGTGGCACGAATGTCGTGTCTTGCGCTTGCGCACCGGGCGAACAGGCAACGACATTGCCTAGCAGTGTCGCGGCGATGAAAAGATTCGACGCCTTGATGGTCGTTCTATGTTGCATCATCGAGGTTAAAGAATGGTAACGGCAGAAGATCACGCTACCTTGTCGGCGGCAGGCGGATCAAGCCGGGTGGATCATTAAGCGTTGGCGAAATGCAAAGCATGCCTGAAGAATGTGTAAGAGACGCTGAAGTCCATTCCAAGTTTTTCTGCTACACGCCAGGATGCCGCGTTCGTTTCGTCGCAGCTCCAGATCGGCTGCAAGTCGCGATCCATCATCTGTTGGACTAGCTGGCCGCAGAGCAGCGTCGACAAGCCTCGACCTTGATAGATCGGGTTCGTCACCGCCGCAATTTCGGCAAATCCTCGTGAGCGAATTGCAAAGGCTTCACTGACGATTGAATTGGAATCCTGATCGAAAAGGACCAATGCGCTGGCGCGTTCCAGGAAATTCGCTTCGCTGCCAAATATCGAAGCCATGAATCCCGACCACTGGCATTGCCTGAAGAGCAATGTGCTTTCTACCGGGAGAACCTGATAGCCCGACGTGTTTTCAACATCTTGGGGGCATGCGCCGATGTACCGATATTGCCGACGCGCAACCGGCGCGAGTCCATACCGCACGGCATCGTCGACGGACAATTTCGGAATCACCAGCTTGATTTCTTCGCGGCCGCCCAAGATGTCGAGCGCATGACGGATGTCGTCCGGTTGCCTGAGACCGATCGAGAATGCGTATGCGGCGTTCGTCACGACGAGACATCGGGTGGGGAGGTATTCGCTGTCGGCGTACACATCGCCGGGAAGCACGCCTTCGATTACGCCGTGTACGAGCGGCAAATTGGGATAGTCGTTATTGAAGAGATATTTCGCTCTATGAAAATGGATATCACGAAGTTTATACATGGATGACGCGGACATTGGTGTGGCGATAAAAGTGACTGCGAACCGGAGAAAGGTGGCCGACACCACGAGCTCATAGACTCGCAAGCGCACTTCCGGCGGATTTCTCCCGTTGTCGATGCAATTATAGAAAGCGTACGGAGCGAGGTATCTGGGAAAATTCCCAGACGGAGCGGGAAAATGCGGAAATCAGAACGTCCTTTCGAATTGCAGAAGCTGGTCGGACGATCGCGGAATATTATCAAAGTAAATGCTTGCAAAAGTCATCTTCGCTCAATATTATTTAAACTGGCTTCTTGCATTATAGGTGAGCTCGCCACTCAGGCCCCACACCACGCATGATTCTCAAGAAAAAAGGAATGCCTCATTCAGAACCCCACGTCATTGAGCAGCTATCGGTTGATGCTCGGTGTCGGCCTCATTTGCGGCGAGGCGGTGGAAGACTACCCGCCGGTCACCATTGAGATCGTTCGTGTATTGCTGGGTGCGCTCACGTTGAGCGTCGTGACGTGCTTCGTTCCGGAAGGGATGAGCCGTCGCAGCAAACGGACGTTGTCGGTGTATGCGTTGCTCGGGCTGATCGCGTTATTCGAAGCGGTTTTACCGCTCTTCCTGATCGTCTCGGGGCAGCAACATGTGTCGAGCAGCGTCACCGCGGTCATGGCGGGCGGCGTGCCCGTCGTTACGTTGGTGCTCTCGGTATTCACGAGCCGGAGCAACCGCTTCACGCTCTATCCGGGATTGAGTGTGCTCGCGGGGTTTCTCAGCATCCTCGTCCTCGTCAATCCCCGCGGTAGCGGTCTCGGCGAACACAACCTCGCCTACGGAGCCGCGATCTTTCTCGGTGCGGCGAGCATTGCGATCAACCTCAATTTGCTGGAAAGAACCCCGCATGGCGAGTCGATCCGCTCGACGAGAGACATGCTGTGGATCGCATCGGTGCCGTTGTGGATCGCAGCGCTCGTACTGGAAAAGCCTTGGGCATTGCACTGGGGCCTGGACGGCGTCCTTCCTCTGATTCTACTGGGCGTGCTGGGATCCGGTGTTGCGTACCTGATGTATGCCTCCCTGATTCAGCGCAGCGGCTCCGTATTCACGTCGCTGTCCAATTTCGTCGTTCCCATGGTTGGCGTGGCGTTGGGTGTGGCCGTGCGTGGCGAATCGTTTGGGCCCCGACAAGGCTGGGGCTTGGGGCTGATCGTTGCCACGCTGGCGCTCAACGAGATGCGTGTTGATCCGGGCGTAACGGACGGGAATGAAAGGTTTCATCAATTTTCCATTTGCTAAGGAATCCATGATGAGAATGTCGAATTTTCTGGCTGCTTTGTCGTTTCCGCTTTGTTGTCTTACGCAATTGCCGGCTGCTTAGGCCGTGCCCGTCGACGATCCCGTACCGTTTAAGAAGGAAAACGTCTACGGTGGATGGAGCAAGGATCTGTTTGCGGACGCCGCCGTTGTCCAAGGCTCCCATAAAACCATATACGTGGCAGGGATGGCGTCCGAAAACCCCGAATCCGGCCGCATCGACCATCTCGGCGATTTCAGCGCGCAGTGTGCGATGGCCTACGGGAAGATTAGGAAGATCCTGGCTGACCAGGGCGCCGACATGAACAGCATCGTCCGCACGGTTGCCTACGTGACTGACATGCGCTACTTCAATCAATATATGGCTTGCCAGAAAGAAGCGCTCGGTGGAGCGGCCCTGCCGCCTCACACGATGCTCAACGTCAATCGATTGGCTTGGCCAGGAATGATGGTCGAGGTGGAGGTGACTGCCGTCGTCCCTGAAAAGCGCTAGTTCGTCGCCTGTTGCGCGATCCCGTGGTTCGGTTTCATCGTCACAAAGAGGATTCTCATGGTTTGTTTCACATCAAGCGAACGACGCAGTTGTTTTTCGGTTTTCGGCACGGGACGCCCGCTCGTGCTGCTTCACGGAATCACTAGTTCCGGGCGCGCGTGTGTGGCGCAATTGGGGCCGTTTGTTGCCGCGGGCTATCAGGTAACCGTCGCGGACCACGCCGGGCATGGCGCACCTGCAACACTACGGGTTCCGGTAAGCGTCGCGGATTTGGCCGACGACGTACGCACGCTGCTCGACGAGCTTGCGATCGGCAGCGCCGACGTGGTGGGTTTGTCGCCGGGCGGGCTCGTCGCCATGCAGCTGGCGCTCGAAGCGCCGGAGCGGGGCGGACGCCTGGTGATCGCGAACAGCTTTCCGGCATTCAGGGGAGATGGAGTTCGCGCGATGGTGCAATCCTGGATAGAGACGTTTCGCGAGCCGGACGGGCCGACGAAGCGCTTTGAAAAGACCTGGCCGATCAGCGCGAGCGACGCGTTCTGTCGAGCGGTTGAAGGGATACGGATGTACCAGTTGCCGCACGGGTTGGCAACGATGGCGATCGGCGAGTCGTTGGCGCATGTGGCCGAAGGCATCGTCGGCTTCGATGCCGAGGCGCGACTGAGTCATATCGACGGCGACACCGTGTTCGTCGCCGTCGCACTGGATACGATGTCGACCCCTGCGCTTTCTCGGCGCATAGCCGACACGGGCGACGTATCGAACTGCCGCACGCCGCGCATTTGTCCAACCTGGACTCGGCGCAAGCGTTCAACGAGGCCGTTCTCGCGTTCCTGTCCGACAAGGTTTGACTGCGGAAGGAACTCGTGACCATGAACAGGAGAGGAACCACAATGGGATCTACAACAGAAATGGCGACCCCGGCGGCATCTGCGCAAGAAAATCGGCCCCTGCTCATCAAGGGCGGGATTGTCGTGACGCTCGAGCGTGAGGGCATACTCCGGAACGCAGACGTTCTCATCGATCGTGGCTCGATCGTGGAAGTCGGCGAGCATATTGCCGTCGAAAGCGCAGAAGTCGTCGACGCCCGGAACATGATCGTGCTGCCCGGTTTCGTCGATGCACATCGTCATTGCTGGCAGGGGGCGATTCGCAACATTGCCGTCGACACCGATCTCAGCGGCTATTTTGGCCACATCCTCGCGCATCTCGCCCCGCGTTATCGCCCGGAGGATGTCTACGCCGGTACGTTGTCGAACGATGCGGAAGCGCTCGATGCGGGGGTGACGACCGTCTACGACTGGGCACACATCATGAATAGCCCTGCGCATGCTGACGAAGCCGTGCGTGCGCATCGCGAAAGCGGCATTCGCACCATATTTGGCTATGGGTTTCCCAACCTCTCGCAGGAATGGTCTTACGAGAGCCGCAAGGCCTTGCGGCGCGAAGACGTCGCGCGTGTTCGCAACACCTATTTCGCCTGCGACGACGGCGTGCTCACCATGGGGCTCGCTTTGCGCGGACCCGAGCACATGTCGACCTTCGATGTGACACGTAGCGACTGGGCGTTGGCGCAAGAACTCGATTTGCCGGTGTCCGTGCACGTCGGCACCGGTTCGGGCGGCACGAAGTATCAGGCGATACGCCGCATGGATGCCGCCGGGCTGCTCTTCGAAGGCGCACATTATGTTCACTGCGTCACGCTGAGCGACGAGGATCGCCGCCGTATCCGAGACAGCGGAGGCCATTGCATCTCCACGCCCGCCGTCGAGATGGTCATGGACTTCGGCATTCCGGCGATCAATAGCTCGCTGGCCGCCGGCATCCGGCCGGGCTTGGGCAGCGACGTGGTGACCACCACCGGCGGCGACATGTTCACGCAGATGCGCGCCGCTCACCAGGTTGCACGCATGCATGCATACTGGGAGCGCGACAAGAAGTATGTGCCAGTTACCGCCGCGGACGTGCTTCGCTTCGCAACCATCGACGGCGCTCGCGCCATCGGGCTCGACGGCAAAATCGGGAGCCTGAAGGCCGGCAAGCGCGCCGATCTCATTCTGTTGCGCACGGATCGACTTGCGTTCGCGCCACTGAATGATCCGATCGGCGCTGTCGTCTCGACGGCCACGGCCGCCGACGTCGATACAGTGATCGTCGACGGTGCCTTCAAGAAGCGCGCAGGAAAACTGGTCGGGATCGATCCTACGACCGTGGCGGCCAACGCAACGTCGTCCGGCTCATACCTTGCCTCGCAAATGACACCGGGCTGAGCTCCGCCCCCGTCAAGGGCAGCTGCCTGGTGCGCGTTGCCGTCAGGACGTCTTCACGGGCGGCCTGGCGCTCAAAAGGCCCGCACACTTTTCCTGAAGGAGGGTGTGCAGCAATCGCACCGCCGGCACGAACTGCTTGCGATGCGGGCAGATGAAATTGAGCGGGGCGGGCTCGCCCGGTTGGTCCGGCAACACCACCTCCAGGCGGCCGCCGCTGATGTCTGCGCAAACGTCGATCCATGATTTGTACGCGATTCCTTGGCCCGCAATGGCCCAGCGGCGTACGATATCTGCATCGTCGCAGACGCAGTTTCCATCGACTTTTACTCTCCGCCAGCCGGTGCCGTCCGGAAACGACCAACGGTCATTGGGGTGTCCGCTCATCAGAGAACGGAGACACTTGTGATGCGGCAAGTCGTCGATCGTTTCCGGTCGACCATGCCTGTCCAGATAGGAGGGCGATGCGACCAGCACGCGACGATTGTCGGGTGCGAGCGACATGGAGATGTAACTGGCGTCTTCGACCTGACCGTAGCGGACGGCAATATCGACCGGTTCCTGGAAGATATCCGTCACGCCATCCGACAGCAGCAGACGGACCGATAGCTTCGGGTGCGTTTGCTGGAATTCGGTGACCCAGGGCAGCAGGATGTTGCGTCCCAGATCGGACGGCGCGGCGATCTGCAATACGCCGTGTAATTCGTTCCTGTCCGCATTCAGGCGCTCACGGCCTTCATCCAACGTGGCGGTGATTTCCCGCGCGTAAGGCAAATAATGTTCACCTTCGAGCGTCAGGCGAAGGCTGCGCGTTGAACGAGCGAACAGCCGGACGTCCAGTGCGCGCTCGAGGCGCTGGATGGCGCTGCTGACCTGCCCGGGTAATAATGCCACCTCGCGTCCGGCGCGTGTAAAGCTGCCGAGGGCAGCGACACGTACGAACAGTGCGAGATCGTCAGATCGGATCATTTACTCTCCAGGAAATAATGTGCTTTCGACTTGCGCCGGTTTTTCAACGTGCTCGGATTGCGGAAGATGAGACCCACCGGGCCGTTTTGCACTTAGTGTCAACAATAAGGATATCGAATCATGAAGCGTGCTGTAATTTACTTGATGTTGTCGTCGATCTTGATCGCCTGTCAGGCCTCGGCGGCGGCCCCCGCTATGACCGATGCCCAGAGGCGGGGCGAACAGCCCGCGGTTTCTTTGTTCCGGCATACGCTTCGCGATCTTCAGATTTCGAAACGGTGCCGCGGAAACGTCTCGGGGCAGGCATCACGCGGCAGACCATCCATAACGCGAACAGCACGATTGCCAAGTGGGTCTTTGCCAAGAACGCGGTCATACCGCTCCAGCACCACCTGAATGAACAGATCACGTGGATCACAGCGGGATCCGTGAAGTGTTCTCGCAGAGCAAGCACTTTATGGTATCCGCCGGGCAAGTCATCGTATTTCCCGCGAATGTCCCGCACGAATCCAGGGCATTGGAAGATGGTAAGGTCGACATCGACATTTTCACGCCGGCATGGCCAACTACATCAAACCGGATGCCCGAAATCACCGATGCGCGCTGGAGACGGCGTCGGCCACGTCGGTCCGGCGTGCGTCGTCGACGCGCTATTTCCATTGGATGGCGTCGATGAGTTGCTGGCGTTCGTAGCGATCCTCGCTCAATGCTTGTTGCTGAAGCATGCAGTTCGCAAAGGCGTCGGTGCCGCGCACAAAGCCAAATCGCTCGCATCGCCGCTGATCCCTCTCGTGGGAGAAGTTTTCCAGCGAATTGATCATCGAACATCCTTGCAGAGCGATAAGCGGTATCAGGAGACAAAGAATTCGTTTATTCATGAAGCATTGCGGTGATTGAAACATCCATGGAGAGGGCGGCGTGCCCGACTTGGCGCGTCACGGCCGAACCTGTGTTTTCAAGGCGGGCAAGAAGTCGACGAAACCGTTCTTGAAAATCGGCTTCAACACATATATTCGAAGTACGAATTATAAGGATATCAACATGGAATCGGTGCTGTACTTGCCGATGAACAATGGCTGAAAGCGTAGCACGTAACCCTGGATTTCAACGCAAGTCCGGATAAAACAGGAAATTTCCCAGACCGTACCGGCTCGACGGCGGGTGTGTGCCGTATGGCCCGCCAATTTGGGAAATTTCCCAGTGAGCTTGGCCGATTTCCATCGATGCAGTGGGTGTCGAATATCGTACATTTCATTGCTGGCCAGATACGATCTCATGTCTGCAATGCTCGTCACCATTGATCGTATGTCGTTTTCATAACGAATTAAATATTGTCCGTGTATTGCCTATGCCATGGTATAAAAAATCCACGAATTCGTTCAATCATCATCGTGTCGTTCTAGATTGTCTACCAAGATGGCGCTCACGATGTGTAAGCGCGTTATTCGCGGCTGGATTTCTGGCGCTCGCGGCGCGATCACTGTGGATTCAGGGCATTCATCCGGATTTTTATATCCGCGAGGGGCAGAAACGCTACGAACATGTGTTCGAGGTCAAGCCCGCGCGCGGCCGAATCCTCGATCGCAACGGGGAACCGCTCGCGATCGGCAAGCCTGCCGCGGATGTCTGGGTCGTACCGGCCGAGTTTCGCGGTGCAGGCAATTCGGATATTGCGAGACTCGCATTCATGCTCGGGCTGCAAGCGGGTGAACTGGCGTCAAGGGCCGATACGGATCGCAAATTCGTCCTTCTGAAGAGGGGTGTTGACCCCGAGGTTGCGTCAGGCGTTTCGCGGCTGGACGTTCCAGGCGTGTATCTGATCGGAAATGATCGGCGCTATTACCCGGGCGGCAGTGATTTCGCACAACTCGTTGGCTGGATCGGCGCCGATGGTCATGGTTCGGAGGGCGTCGAACTCGCAGACGATGCGTTGCTTTCCGGCGCCGCATCGAAGCGGAGATTGATCGAGGACCGGTTGGGGCGCCCGGTCGACATGGTGGGTATCGATGCGGTGGGCGGGGCAGGCGCAGACCTCACGCTGTCAATCGATCGTCGCATTCAGCATGCGGCGCGGCTCGCGGTCGAGCACACGATCGATCAGTTCGCCGCCGACGCAGGTTCTGCGGTCGTCATCGACGCCAGGACCGGGGAGATCCTGGCGCTCGTCAATCTGCCGACTTTCGATCCAAATGTGCCGATGCGGACGTACGATTTGCGGTTCAGGAATCGTGCCGTTGCGGATGTCTTCGAGCCCGGTTCGACCGTCAAGCCTATCACGGTCGCCCTTGCGCTGACCAAGGGGATCGTCACGCCGCTCACGCGCTTCGACACGTCGCCCGGCCGTTTCAACGTCTATGGCAGCGTCATTCACGATACCGATGACTTTGGCGATCTGAACGTCACGCAGATCATCACCAAGTCGAGCAACATCGGCATGGCGAAGATCGCGATGAAACTGTCTTCACGGGACATGTGGGGCATGTTCCACAGTTTTGGCGTGGGTGAGCTGCCATTGAAGGCGTTGCCTGCCGCGGCGAGCGGCACGTTGCATCCCGCCAGTCGGTGGCGGCCGATCGAGAAATTGACGATGGCCTATGGCTACGGCCTGTCGGTGTCGCTTGTGCAGTTGGCGGATGCCTACACGATATTTGCCAACAACGGACGTCGCATCCCGTTGTCGTTAACGCGCGTGAATACGCCTCCGGTCGGCGAATCGGTGGTGTCGCCTCGCGTGGCCCAGCAGATGCGAGAGATGCTCGAAGTGGACGGGAGGGAAGGAACGGCTCGTGTCATCAGTCTTCCCGATTATCGAACGGGCGGAAAGACCGGTACGGCGCGCAAGCAGAGCGGGCACGGCTATGCACGAGGAAAATATCGCGCCGTATTCGTTGGAATGGCGCCTATGAGTGATCCCCACCTGATCGTTGCAGTGATGATCGACGAGCCGTCGCGAGGAAGCTACTACGGCGCGCGCGTCGCCGGCCCGGCTTGTGCCGAGATCATGAAGAGTGCGTTGCACCTGCTCGGCGTGCCGCCCGATCGCCGTTCCTCATGACGGCAGGTCGGGCCGACGAACGGCAACAGTTGCATTGAATAACCTGGTTATCACGACAGCACGATCGCCTGCTCAAACTCGGGTTTCGCACAATGCGTGACAGGGGCTGCCGTCGCCGCATTGGTACCCGTCGAGGGTTGACACTGGCCCTCGCATGGCTGCGGCCTGTGACGACTACAAGGACGCAATCGCCCGACGTGGTTTTTGTTGCTACGTGCTGCCTTGCCGACGTCGTGTGAGAAGGTAGAGGACTGCGGCACTACAACCGGTCATGTTGGGCCAATAGCCCGGCCCCTGATGAAAGACGCGCGCGAGGACCTTATTCTTTGTCCGGAAACAGAAGTTCCAGTCGTCACTTCAGGTAAGCCTCACGCTGGTCCATCCCGCTTTACATCACCAACGGCAGTGCATCCAGATGCAATCATGCAGGAACGCTATTTCGCTCACCGACGATCAGCGAATCGTCAATGATCGAAGTCGCCAAGAAAATACTCAAAATTAATTCACCAGCCAAGATCATGAAAAATGCTGGGATGACATTGCCATTACCAAGAGGATGGTTATCGACATCGATGTAATGTCGAATCTGTATGTGATCGAGTATATGATTTCCGGAACCAGGAATGTCATATGGAAACGGCGAAGCGGGCCGGGAAAATTCGTATATCGGCTGCGCGCGCGCCGGACATTGGCCGCATGGATACCGGACGGGAGTTGCCGGCCTGGGATTGCGCGAAACTAAGAAACGCTAACAGAATGATTTTTGCAGGTGTCGCCAGCAAATGATACAGGCGGCGATTTTCATGAGCGCCTCGTGTATTGAGGCAAGGCGCTCGAATCGAATGCGCAGGCGTCTGAAGTTGTGCAGCCACGCGAAGGTGCGCTCGACGACCCACCGGGTCTTGCCGAGGCTGCTGCCGTGGGGCTCTCCGCGGCGTGCGATCTGCGTAGCAATACCGACAGCGTGCAGGGGCTTGCGATATTTGTCCTGGTCGTAGCCGCGATCGGCCTGCACGATGACGGGCTTCGACAGAGGCTGCCCCCGCTTGACACGATGGGCGGGACGGCCTTGATCAGCGGCAGCAATTGGGTGACGTCGTTACGATTGGCGCCCGTGAGGATCAGCGCGAGCGGGATGCCCTGCGCTTCAGTAATGAGAAGGTGCTTGGAACCGGGGCGCGCCGGATCGGTGGGAATGGATCCTGTTTTTAACCTGATCCCACTGCACGAATGGAGGACGAATCGACGACCACGCGCGACCAGTCGATACGATCGGCTGCACGAAGTTTCGCCAGCAATACTTCGTGCAGCTGGTCCCAAACGCCTGGTGCCAGCCGTGCAGTCTGCGCCAGCAGCTCATGCCCGAGCCGCAGCCCATTTCCTGTGGAAGCCTTTCCCAAGGAATACCGGATTGCAGCACGAACAGGATGCCGGTCAGCACGGCGCGATGGTTACGGCCCGGGTAGCGCGTACGGCGTGGCTTCGGTGGAGGCAGCAGCGGTTGGATCAGTTACCACAGTTCGTTATCGAGTATCGGTTTAGCATGACCTTCTCGTTAGAGAAACAACGAAGCGGTTAACAATACGCGCAGCGGGTTAACAGCCCTCGGCACTCATTTTGTTAGAGCTATTTCGCGATCACCAGCCCTCACCAGGCCCGGTGACAGCACTCCCGGATCATGGCTGCGACTGGGGGGGAATCATGGCGGGCCTGGCTGGCCAAAGCCCCGATTATCAGGGCGTGAAGATAGTAACGGGGGGGCGCGGTTTCGGGAGGCAGTCGTCTAATCGCTTGTCATCGGCGGATTGCCGTGTCTGTTCGCGGGCATGGCCGGAGACTATCTGATGAGACTGAGCCTGTGCAGCTGCTTGAAGCGTATCAGGCGTGTGACGACGCGCGTTGCGCAGGGCGATCTCGGGCAGCGGTTGCCCGACGGGGGCTGCGATGAACTGTACATGTTTGCCCTTCTCGTCAATCACATGCTCGACGAGGTGGAGTGCCTCATGAGCGAGGTCAAGATCACATGCGACAGCATCGCGCAGCCATTCAAACCGCCGGTGGCCACGATCGTCCCTTCGGCGATGCCGTTGATCGGCCCGACTTGCACGTTGCCGGTTCCGGCCCAAATGTAAGGAAAGAAAAATCCGGTCCGCTTTCGCTCTACGCAACCGTCATTTCATTGATTCCATTGACCAGGGTGCGGAAATTTTCGCGCGATAGCCGTTTCGAAGTCCGCTTGCGGCAAAAGTCTTCAAATAAAAAATATGCTTGTCCGCGACCAGTCTCTGAAAGGTTCTCAGTTCATGAGATTCTGAAGGGAGTCGGTCATTCGAATCTTCGTGTCGAGTATTCCTGGTAAAACAGGCACAACCGTTGGCGGCTGCATACTCGCCTGGCGGCAGGCGATCGAGGCATGTTTGCGGTTCGACATGCTGAATGGCATTCGTGGCCGAGAACCGGCAAGTCAGAGCGCCCGCCGATGATGTGCTGCAGTGCTGTCGAAACCGGATACGCCTTCGAGCATATCGGCGGCGAAGCATGAATACGTAAGCGAACGATTAAATAAATTTCATTTTCCGCCCAGCATGCGACCGTGCATGGCGCTGCATTGACAGGAATACCGACCGTCTGGCGAATACGCGACAGAGGCGTCCGCGCGAGCATCAGCGAGATAGGTAGGAATTTTCTGAGATACCCCTCCGTTCCGGACGTGATAGCGCCAACGTCGCATGAAGAGTAGGTAAAATCCGGGACGTGCAACCCGGAGGCGGCGCCGGTCCCACAATAAGCCCGCCATCTAAAGGATGATTTCCATGAGAGTCTTCATCGTAGACGACCATCCGACTGTCCAGCTTGCCCTGACCAGCATCCTGGAGCGGAACGTCAACCTGAAAGTGGTCGGTACCGCGCGCGACGGCGGCGAAGGCTTGAGGCTTTGCCGCGAGTTGAAGCCGGACCTGCTGATCGTCGATATCGATCTCGACGGCATGGACGGCATCGATCTGATTCAGCGGGTTCGCATCAACGATGCGGCCGTCAAGATCCTGGTGTTCTCCGGCTATTCGGCGGAACACTTTGCGTTGCGCTGCCGCACGGCCGGCGCGAACGGGTACGTCAACAAGAGTGGCGATGTGACGCATGTGCTCAGTGCGGCAGATGCCGTGCTCGCCGGATTCCATTGCTTTCCGGTGGATGTCAATGCCGCGGCGCCGGGAGGCGGTGCCGACGCGGCGTTCGCCACGCTGTCCGAGCGTGAGCTGACAGTGCTGCGCTACCTTGCAAAAGGGCTGAGCAACAAGGAAATCGGCGATTCGCTTTCACTCAGCAACAAGACCATCAGCACGCACAAGGGCAATATCCTGACGAAGCTCGGCTTCACGAACATCGTCGACCTCGCCGCGTTCGCAAAGGCTCATCACCTCATCTGATGGATTTTCATGAGTCATCCTAACGTTTGCATGCGTGTTGTCGTGTGGGTTGTCATGCTGACCATGTGTCAGGCGATCTCTGCGGCGCAGGCCACGTCGCTACGCCTCGTCACGCGCTGGACGGGGGACGTGTCGAAGGTGAAGTTGTCTGCGTCCCAGCAAGCATGGGTGACAGCGCACGACGGAGTCGTCCGAGTCGGCGTATTGCGAGATGAGGTGGTGCCGCTGGATATCGTCGACGCGGCGGGCAATTACGAGGGAATTTCGGCGGAGTATCTCGGCATCCTGGCGACGGCGTTGAAGGTGCGGTTCGACGTCACCGCTTTCCGGGACAGGGCCGCCTTGATGGACGCGCTGACGGCGGGAGCGATCGATATCGCGACGGGGGCGCAACGTGCCGGCGGCCGCGCGGACATCATGTACAGCAAGCCATATTTCGGCAACAAGGCTGTCATTGCCACCCGGATCGACGATCCTGGATTCTCCATCCGGCCGTCGAACGACGGCCATGTTCTCGCCTATGTGCAGAGTACGGTAGCCCGATCGAAGCTGCAGAAGTCCTATCCCGACATGCGCCTCCTGGCGTTGCCATCGCTGTCGGCGGTGCTGTACGCCGTTGCGTTCGGGCAAGCGGAAGCATGCGTGGGGAATTCCGCGTCGCTCAATGATCTGATCGAGTGGCACCAGGTGCTGAACGTTAGCGTAACCGACGTCGCCCGTTTCGCTGCCGAGGATTTTCGCTTCGCCGTGGCCGCGCAGAATCAACCCCTGATGCAGATGGTGGAAGCGGCCCTGACGCGGGTTCATGACGGCGACAGGGATGCGATACTGGCGCTGTGGGAAGGATTCGGCACGCACTACACGTTTGGCAACGATGTGTCGCTCAGCCAAGCCGAGCGCGAATGGATCGCGCGTCACCCCGTCATCAAGTACGCTGCGCAGCAGAATTTTTCGCCGTTCATCATGGCGAACGAGGACGGCACGGCGATGGGGCTGGGCGTCGACCTGCTCAACGCGGTCGGGCAGGAAACGGGGTTGAGATTCGAGCCCACCGAGGCGGACGTCAACACCGTGCGCGGTAGCGCCGCCGATTTGATCGTCGCGGCCTCGCCATCCGATCCGACGCCCGCGAACTGGATATTCACGTCCCGTTATTCGGATACGCCCGAGACGATCGTTGCGCGCACGGAGCACAGCTTCAATGGAATCGAGGCGCTTCGTGGAAAAAGAGTGGTCGTTGGGCCGGGCGCGCCGGCAGATCGTGCCGCGCTGGACAGGGCCGGCGCGACGATCCTGACCGCCGACAGTGTCTGGTCGGCCGCTGATCTGCTGACGACGCGGGTGGCCGACGCGTGGATCACGAACGCCACCACTGCCAACTACATCACGCAATTCGACGACCACCTGGCCATCGTCGGCGCGACAGGGAATGCGGCGATTCAGATCGCGTTTGCCGTCCGCCCCGAGAACGCGATGCTGGCGAATATCCTCAACAGCGGGCTTGCCGCGATTTCGGCTTCGCGCATGCACGGCCTGCGGGACAGGTGGCAGTTTTCCCGGCAGGTTCGAACCTCATGGGATCGGCAGCGACTGCAGATCCTGACGATCGTGCTCGGTACGCTGCTGGCGGTCGTGCTGTTTCTTGTATGGAACTATCGGCTGCGCAAGGAGATTTGCCTGCGCAAGCGCGCCGAAGGGGATCTCGCGGCGGCGATCGAGGTTGCGGAGGACGCGAGCAGGGCCAAGTCGACCTTTCTCGCGACGATGAGCCACGAGATACGCACGCCGATGAATGCGGTGCTCGGTGTGCTCGAGTTGCTGAAGCAGTCGCCAGGCGCGATCGATTCGCAAGCGGCATCGATCGATGCCGCCTATGATTCCGCACATGCGCTGCTGTCGTTGATCGAGGACATCCTCGACCTGTCAAAGGTTGAGTCCGGCAAGCTAGAACTGGCGCCCGAGCCCATCGATTGCGAAGCGCTCGTTCGTAGCATCGCCAACGTCTTCGAGGGACTGGCGCGTCAGCGCCACCTGTTATTCTCCGTGAACGTCGACAACCCGCAGCGCCTCGGTGCGACGATCGATCCGATTCGCCTGCGGCAAATCCTGAGCAATCTGCTATCGAATGCAGTCAAGTTCACGCACACCGGAGGCGTGTCGCTCGAAGTCACGCTCCGGGCCGATGCGCAAGACCAGGTCCGCATCGATCTTCGGGTCAAGGATACGGGCATCGGTATCGCGGCCGGAGAGCAGGCACGGCTGTTTCAACCATTCGTGCAGGCGGATCGCACGATCGGCGCGAAGTTCGGCGGCAGTGGTCTCGGGCTAGCCATATGCCGAAGGCTCGTCGAACTGATGGGCGGGACGCTAACACTTAAGAGCACCCCGGGGGTCGGTACGACCGTGGAGGTCTGCCTGAGCGCATCATCGGCGGCGCTGGTCAATGCCGGAGATGTGCGTTCGGAGCCGATCGACGTCTGGCGCGGGAAGTTCCGGTCGTATTCGGCTTTGGTCGTCGACGATCACCCGGCGAACCGGCTCGTGCTGTCCCGGCAGCTGGAGTATTTGGGCTTCACCGTCATGTCCGCGCAAGACGGCATCGAGGCGCTCGACTGCATGGCATCGACGCCGTTCGACGTCGTGATCACGGATTTTTTCATGGCGAGCATGACGGGCTACGAGTTGGCCCATCAAATTCGAGCGCGCGAAGCCACGTCGGGCTGGAGCGTCGTCCTGATCGGCTGCACGGCCAACGCACAGCACGAATCACTGCGTCGCGGGCTCGATGCGGGTATGGACTTCTGTGTGACGAAGCCGATCGGGCTCGCGGCACTGGCGCAGCGTCTGTTGGATTGGCCACGCTTGCGGAAAACCGACGCGCAGGCGGGGCTGAAGTCCGTGCCGCCCAGCGCGGACACGCCGGACGAATCGTGGATCGATTCTGCCGCCGTCGAGCACATCGCCGCGGGCGATGCGAAGCTCGAAGCGAATCTGCTCGATACGCTTGTCGCGACCAATCGCGATACGCTTGTCAAGATGCGACGCATGGTTGTCGACGATGACCGCGCAGGATTTTGTGCGGCCCTGCATCGCATTCGCAGCGGCATTCGATTGATCGGCGCTCGCGTGGCTGTCGGCGCATGCGAGTACGCGGAGCGGCAAGCGACGCAGACCGATGTGCCGTTGCGCGAATTGCTGCCCACGATCGAAGCCGATCTCGAGCGGCTCGACGGGTTGCTGACGGCGCGGATCGCCGCACTCCGTGGTGACGGGGGCGCGACGTATCCGGATCAGTTGCAGGTCTGACGGCGTGCGACTTTCGCAAGACCCCGCAAGCCATCTTGCTGCGGGCGAGCTCGCGGGCTCGGGACCTTCCCGCTAGTCAGTATGACTCCTGTGGGGCAAAGGCTGGCCTGCCGTGAGGAATCAAACGCGGGTTAGCATTGCTGCCAGAGCCGCACGGTGCGGACAGGGCCGCACCCGGCGATTTCCAGCACGGAGGTCAGCATGGAACACGATAGCACGCTGTACGTCGGGCTCGATGTCCATAAGGAGTCGATCACGGCTGCCTATGCGCTCGGCATGGGCGAGGTTGACCTGCTCGGCAACGTCAGCACCACGAAGACGGATATCGATCGCTTATGCAAGCGCCTGCAATCGAAGGCGTCGCGCATCCGTATTGTCTGCGAGGCGGGCCCAGCGGTTACGGACTTTACCGTCAACTTCAGCAGAAGGGAGTCGACTGCATGGTGTGCGCACTGTCTCTGATTCCAACGAAGCCGGGAGAACGCGTAAAGACCGATCGGCGCGACGCGATCAAACTGGTGCGTTCGCTAAGGGCCGGCGGCTTATCGGAGGTCTATGTCCCTACCGTCGAAGACGAAGCCTTTCGCGATCTGGCACAGGCATGGGTGAGTGCCAAGGATGATCTGAAGCGTGCGCGGCAGCGGCTGAAGTCCTTTCAGCTTTCGCATGGGGTCAGGTATGCCGGTCGAGCCGACTGGAGGGCAGCACACCGGCGCTGGCTAAGCACGTTTGCGTTCGACAGCGCCTGGCAGCAGTTGGCGTTCGAAGAGCATCGACGCACGATCGAGTGTCTTGCGCAATGCGGTCGACTGGAAGCTGCGCCGCGTGAGGCAGTGGTTGCCTGGCGCTTTTACCCGGCGGTACTAGGTCTGCAAACGATGCGCGGTATGCAGTTCACCACGGCAGTCGGCATGCTCGCCGAGTTAGGCGATCTGTCACGCTTCACTCATCCACGCCAGTTGATGGCGTGGCTGGAGGTAACACCGAGTGAACACGCGTCGGGCGAGAAACGACGTCAGGGCAGCATCACCAAGAATGGCAACAGTTACGCGAGAAAGCTGCTCGTCGAATCGGCATGGAGTTATCGGCATCCGGCGCGCGTGAGTCCCGAGATTCAGCGCCGCCATGAAGGGATTCCCAAACCCATCGTGGATCGATCTTGGGACGCGAAGGTGCGCCTGTGTCGACGCTATCGAACGCTCGTGGCACGCGGCAAACAGCAGAACATCGCCGTGATCGCGGTCGCCCGCGAACTGAGTGGGTTTATCTGGGATATTAGCCAGCTCGCCATGTCGCTTGCCTCGCAACCGCAGAAGCATGCAGCTTGAGCAGGCGAGCGAGAGTCTTCATCCATCAATCAAGGAGTTTCCTGAAGGCGGCGTAGCCCGGCACACGAGTAACCCGCGACACGGCTACGCAACGGATCCAATTCGATTTGCGTCCCTAGATAGCGGCAGGCTCATTGGGCGGACCTCTGTAATGCGGTAACCAACCCGCGGATATCAGCGTGATCCACCGTCGAGACATACTGCTGCGCCGCCCTCAGGAAATTTGAACGATAACGCGTGGAAAACCCGAAAACCGATATTCATTGACAGCGGGAGTCATATCAGCACTCGCGGAAAATAGTGGCAACAGGCGATCTTGCCTGCTACACGGGCGTCAGCTACATCTTATTGACACTGGCGACTCTGGTCATCTTAAGACCAGCGAGTTGAACGCGTTGCCGGACGGCTCGCGGCCGACCCGTTCCCACAGTTCGTCGCCCAGCAGCTGGAACGCAAGCGTGCACGCGAACAGCTTCGATATGCTCTGGATCGAGAAGCGCTCGTACGCGTCGCCCACCGTGCAAACGTTTCCGTCGAGCGTTACGACGGCCATCCCGAACTTGTCGGCAGGCACTTTCGCGAGTTCGGGAATGTAGTCGGCAACCCGGCCTTGGCCAATCCAGGGGGCGAGTTCGGTGTGGATGCGTTCGAGGATCGTCTGGTAATTCATCAAGTCGGGCGGGTAGGTGAGTGGCCGGATTCAGGCGAGCCCGTATGGAACCGTCCCGGCGCCGATTCGTCAAGCTCGGACGATATCGCGCCCTTATTTTCAAGACCTCTGAACAGGCAATCGGCCGGCGCAGTATCATGCGGTACGTTTCGGCCAATGGCCGGCGTCCGGCACCGGCCGGCGCCGCCGCGGCTCCCCCGATGACCCGACCGCTGCCCATGTCTTTTCGCATCCTGCTCGTCGAAGACGACACCCGCCTGTCCACGCTGATCGCCGGCTACCTGCGCAAGAACGACTACGAAGTCGACACTGTGCTGCATGGTGACGCCGCGGTGCCGGCGATCCTGTCCATTCGTCCCGATCTCGTCATTCTCGACGTGAACCTGCCGGGCAAGGACGGCTTCGAAATCTGCCGCGAGGCACGCAAGCAGTACGACGGCGTGATCATCATGGTGACGGCGCGCGACGAGCCGTTCGACGAACTGCTCGGCCTCGAGTTCGGCGCGGACGACTACGTGCACAAGCCGGTCGAGCCGCGCATCCTGCTCGCGCGGATCAAGGCCCAGCTGCGCCGCGCGCCCGCGCGGGTGACCGAGAGCACCGCGCCGCAGCCCGAGCGCTACGCGTTCGGCAAGTTCTCGATCGACCGCACCGACCGCTCCGTCGTGCTGCCCGATGGCAGCACGCCCGACCTGACGTCGGCCGAATTCGACCTGTTGTGGGCGCTCGTGTGCCATGCGGGCGAAGTCGTCAGCCGCGACGACCTGATGCTGCAGTTGCGCGGCGTCGAATTCGACGGCCTCGACCGCACGATCGACGGGCGCATCTCGAAGCTGCGCCGCAAGCTGCGCGACGACGCGAGCAACCCGCAGCGGATCAAGACGATCCGCAGCAAGGGCTATCAATTCAGCAAGCACGCGTGGGAATGACGCGGCGTTCGCACGACGCCGTCATGTTCCGCGCGGGCCTTCCACCCGCCGGCCGGGAGCCGAGATGATCCGACGAACCCGTTCGCACCCCGATGCACCGCCGCTGCCGATACTGCGCTACGTCAAGTGGCGCTGGCTGCATTTCCGCCGCGCGTGGACCGATACGCGCGCCGACCGCATTCCGAGCTGGTCGCGCCTTTACGTGCGTACGTACCTGCATCTGCTCGGCCTCGTGCTGCTGACCGCGCTCGTGCCGGCGCTCGCGCTGTGCGTCGAATTGTCGCCGCAGGTCGTGTGGCATGCGTTCGACTCGCTGCCCGGCGACATCTGGATCGTGCTCGTCTTCGTGTTCGCCGCACCGGCGCTTGCGGCGTACCGGTGGATGCGGCCCGTATGGTCGGATCTCGTGATGGTGCGCGAGCGCGCGATCGACTTCACGGGCGGACGCTTCAACACGCGTGCGCGCGAATCGCACAGCGTGATCATCGGCCCGCTCGCGCGGACGCTGAATGCGCTCGCGATGCGCATGGAACGGCTGATCGCCGCGCAGCGCGATCTGACGAACGGCATCTCGCACGAGCTGCGCACGCCGCTCGCGCGCGTGCGGTTCGCGCTCGAAATGCTGCGTGAACCGGGTTCCGCGGCCGAATACCAGGGCGCGCTCGAGAGCATCGCGCAGGACGTGACCGAGCTCGAAGAGCTGATCGACATGAGCCTCACGTATGCGCGGCTCGAATACAGCTCGCTGCAGTCGAACCTCGAGATGACGGCGCCCGTCGCGTGGTTCGAGCATCAGGTCAGCGATGCGCAGCTGCTGTATCCGGAGCGCGCGATCGAGTCGCGCATCGCGATCGCATCAGACCTGCGCGTGAAGATGGACCGGCGGCTGATGTCGTATGCGATGCGCAACCTGTTGCGCAACGCGAGCAAGTACGCGAAATCGCGGATCGTCGTCGGGATCTCGCTCGTGCACGGCAACATCGGGATCTTCGTCGAGGACGATGGTCCCGGCGTGCCGGAGAGCGAACGCGAGCGAATCTTCGACGCATTCGTGCGCCTCGACCGCCGCACCGGCGGCTATGGCCTCGGCCTGTCGATCACGCGGCAGGTGCTCCATGCGCACAACGGCCGGATCGCGGTCGTCGATCCCGTCGAACTCGGCGGCGCGCGCTTCGAGATCAGCTGGCCGGTCTAGCGATACGCCGCTCGGGCGCCGAGCCTCGTCAGTCACCACACCACGACAGCACACTGCCGCGCGCGCCGGATTCGAGCGCGTCGCCGGCCTGTTCCACCGCACCTTCCCCGTATCGATGCTTTCCTGCACCGCAATCGTCGCGTGACGATTCGTTTGCCGCGCGTACGCGCTTTGCAGTACGATTGCAATTGCAACTATATGGGTGGGCCGATCGATGACCGCGCAGGCGGGCGGCCCGCGACGCAGCAGTGAAGCCGGGGCCGCCACGATGGCCGCCCCCTTGTTCATGCATTCCTGTCCGGGTCACACATCATGCGGCTTTTGAATATCGTGTCTTCTCCCCGCGGCGCCAGGTCGGCGTCGATCGCGGTCGCCAATGCCTTTGTCGATGCGTACCGGGAAACGGGCGCCGCGATCGACGTCGATACGCTGAATGTCTGGGAGGAGGACTTGCCGGACTTCGACAGCGAGGCGATCGGCGCCAAGTACAAGGGCGTCGCCAACGCGCCGATGGATGAGGCGGAACAGTCGATCTGGCGGCGCATCCAGTCGCTCGTGAAGCGCTTTCAGGAGGCGGACCGGATCGTCGTCGGCGTGCCGATGTGGAATTTCGGCTATCCGTACAAGCTCAAGCAACTGATCGATCTCGTCAGCCAGCGGAACATGCTGTTTACGTTCGACGGCACAGCGTACGCGCCGTTGCTGGAGATTCCACGCGCGCTGGTGATCCATGTTCGCGGGCAAAGCCGGGAAACCGGTGCGGGCGCCGACAATCCCGGGTTCCGGCATCAGGCCGACTACATCGAATTCTGGTTGAGGTTCATCGGCGTGAGCGAGGTCAGGAGCCTGACCGTCGAACACGCGTGGGGGGCACGCGCAAGCGACAGTATCGAGCGGGCGCGAGCCCGCGCGGTCGCGATGGCGGCGGCGTTTTGACCCGGCGGGGGCGGCGCGAGGCAGACGCGGAGGCCGCCGGAGCGGCATCCGCGCACGCTCAATAGGTACGGCCGAGCTGCAGGTAGAAGTTGCGGCGGCCGCCGGGCGCGAGCCCGACGCCGATGTACACGGGCCCGAACGCGGTCGACAGGCTCGTGAAGAACGTATAGCTCTGCTTGAGCGCACCACCGCCGATCTGCTGGCCGCTCGACCAGACGTTGCCGACTTCCGCGCTGGCGCCTACCGACAGCGCCTTGATCGGCGATGCGTTGAACGTCATCAGCTGGTTCATGTAGGTCACCTGCGCATACGCGAGCTCGTTGCCGTTCAACTGGTCGGCCGCATACGCGGACAGATGCTGGAAGCCGCCGAGCGTGAAATTGAACGCGTTGATCAGGTTCGTGCCGCCGATGCTCTTGCCGCCTTCGATCGTCGCGCTGACGCTGTGCTGGCCGAACTGCTGCGCAACCATCGCCTTGCCGTAGATCTCGGTGTAGGGCGCGCTGTTGATGCTGTCGTCGAAGTTCGACGCCGAGCCCCCGTTGCGCGAGACCAGCGAGCGTTCGATACGCAGCTCGGTGAAATAGCCCTTGCGCGGGAACAGCGGATCGTCGAGCTGGTCGATGACGAGCCGCGCGCGCGCGGTCAGCGCCTGCGACGTGAAGCTCGGCCACAGCAGCGACTGGCCGCTGCCGTCGTCGAACGGCAGGTTGTAGGTCGGCGAGCCGTGCCCGGTCACATAACCGAGGCCGATCCGGAAATCGCCGAGGCGCCCGATCGGCAGGCCGAGATCGAGCCCGGCGCGCGCGGTCTGCATCAGGTACTGCGTGATCTTCACGTCCCCGCTGTCGTCGTAGAGGTTCGCATAGCGGCGCTGGTATTCCGCATACGGCGACAGATAGACGCCGTACGCCATCGACAGCGGCTGGCGGAACTCGATGCGCGCCGATTGCAGGTCGCTGCCGATCGTCGTGTCCGCGCGGAATTCGAGCCCTGATTCGGTGAGCCATGGCCGCCGGTAGCCGACGTGCAGGCGGAAGCCGCCTTCGTCGGTCGAACTGCTCGACATACCGAGCCCGAACAGCAGGAAATTCGGCCCCCAGTATTTCTCGCGCGCATCGATCTCGAGCACGTTTTCGTCGCCGTGGCTCACGATCTGCTGCGTGACGCTCTCGAAGTTGCCGCCCGTCGTGAGCCCGAGCAGATCCTTGCTGACTGTGTCCGGATCGTAGGTGTCGCCGGGTTTCACGTGCAGCGCGTTGCTGACGACCCGCTTCGGCACGCCGCCGGTGGTCTTGATGTCGATGCGCGTGATCCGGATCGGCGGCGGCAGCGGCTGCGCGTGCGCGGACCGGTAGGCCGCGTACTGTTCCGGCGTGAGCGCGAAGCGCTTCAGCTTCGGCAGCGCGGCGGTCGCGGCGGCAGCGCCTGCGGCGATCGCCTGCTTCGCATTCTGGAAATCGGTGAACGCGAGCGAGCCGAGGTCCGGCGTGAGCAGCACGTCCTGCGCGTCGAGCTGCTTGCGCTGCGCGGTCACGTTCTGGCGGATCAGGATGCCGACCATCTGCTGCATCACGTCGGCGGGCGACGCGAGCGCGTCGAGCGGGCGCAGTTGCGAGCCGATGTCGACCGCGATCACGACGTTCGCGCCCATCTGTCGCGCGGTGTCGACGGGCAGGTTGCTGACGAGCCCGCCGTCCACGAGCGCGCGCCCGTTGATCTCGGCCGGCGCGAACAGGCCCGGCATCGCCATGCTCGCGCGGATCGCGAGCGGCAGCGAGCCGTGGTCGAGCACCACCATCTGGCCCGTCTGCAGGTCGGTCGCGACCGCGCGGTACGGGATCGGCAGGCGGTCGAACGGCTGGTTGGTCGGCACGGCGGCCGTCCAGTTCGCGAGCAGCGCCTGCAGCCGGTTGCCCTGCACGAGGCCGACCGGCACCTTCACGCCTTTCTTGCCGAAGCCGAGCGTCAGCCCGTTGATGTACAGGCGCTCGTCCTCCCGGCTGGTTTGCGGCAGGTCCGCGCGCTCCGTCACGTCGAACGCGATGTCCGCGAGGTTGACCTCCGACAGCCGCTTCTGCATCTCGCCGGCGGCCATGCCGCTCGCGTACAGGCCGCCGACCACGGCACCCATGCTGGTGCCCGCGATGCAGTCGATCGGGATGCGGTTTTCCTCGAGCACCTTCAGCACGCCGAGGTGCGCGTAGCCGCGCGCGCCGCCGCCGGACAGCACGAGGCCGATCGACGGGCGGCCGGCCGGGCCGCCGTCGGCTTCGCAGGTGTGCCCGGACGCGGCGGGCGTGGCAGCCGGCGCGCTGGCGGCAGCGACCGGGGCCGCGGCGGCGTCGGCGGCAGGCAGCGATTGCGCGGCGACCGTGCCGCACCAGAAGGCGACGAGCGTCGTGCAAAGCGGGCGCACCCGCGCCCAGCGGAAGGAAACGGTCGCTGTCATGGAGGAAATACCTGGCGTGATCGGGCGTCTGAGGCCTGCCGGGAGCAGGCAAGACCGAGAGATTACCGTGTTTTACAGACGCAATGCGAGAGGCTGTTGCGTCGCCGGACGCGTCCTGGTCGGCACTTTTGACAATTGTTTCGCGAAAAAATCATCGGAATTGCCTAAAGTATCGGAACGATTTGCCGCTAAGTTCTTGATAGGGCGGCATGGACGCGCGGCGAAATGTGGCGCGGCTGCCCGGGTCCGCTCGATTACAAAGGTTTGATATGTCGACACCGCTGTTCGGAAAGTTGTTTGCGCAACCCGTTGCGATCGACCCTGGAACGGCGAGTACGCGGATTTATACGCAGGAACGCGGCGTGGTGCTGAACCAGCCGTCGGTCGTCTGCTTCCGCAAGGCCGGTGCCGGTGCGACCGACGCGCGGCCGACGCTCGAGGCCGTCGGCGAGCTCGCGAAGGCGCTGCTCGGCCGCGAACCGGGGCATCTCGAAGCCGTGCGGCCGATGCGGCACGGCGTGATCGCCGACGCGCACGCGGCCGAGCAGATGATCCGCAGCTTCATCGACATGTCGCGCACGCGTTCGCGCTTCGGCCGCCGCGTCGAAGTCACGTTGTGCGTGCCGTCCGACGCGACGGCCGTCGAGCGCCGCGCGCTCCGCGAGGCCGCCTTCGCCGCGGGTGTGTCGGAGGTCGAACTGATCGAGGAATCGCTGGCGGCCGGGCTCGGCGCGGGCCTCCCGGTGACCGAGCCGGTCGGCTCGATGGTCGTCGATATCGGCGGCGGGACGACCGAAGTCGCGGTGATCGCGCTCGGCGGCATCGTCTACCGCGAGGCGATTCGCGTGGGCGGCAACCAGTTCGACGCGGCGATCGTCAACCATGTGCGCAACCTGTATGGCGTGCTGCTCGTCGAACAGACGGCCGAACACGTCAAGCAGACGATCGGCTCGGCCACCAGCGCGGTGCCGCGCCGGTCGACGCGCGCGGTCGGGCGGGGTGTCGGCGACGGGCTGCCGCGCTCGATCGAACTGTCCAACCACGACGTGGCGGACGCGCTGGCCGCGCCGCTCAAGCAGGTGATCGGCGCGGTGAAGTCGGTGCTGGAGAATGCGCCGGCCGAACTCGTGACCGACATCGCGAATCGCGGCGTGGTGCTGACGGGCGGCGGCGCGCTGCTCGCGGATTTCGAACGCCTGCTGTACGACGAGACGGGGCTCGTCGCCCGGATCGCCGACGAGCCGGCCACCTGCGCGGTGCGCGGCGCGGGCGAGGCGATGGGGCGGCTCACGATGTGTCAGGTCGACTGATTCGGGTCGTGCCGGCCAGGCGTCGCCGAGCGGCGCGGTCATTTGCATTCGTTCGATCTCCCAATTGCGTACCCGCGTCGCCGGGTAGGTGTCTCCAGTCGACTTGCCGGAAGGCCGTCCCGCGTCGGTCCGTTGCGTGGACACCCGAACGCGCACCGTGCTAGCGTGACGCGCCCGTCCGGGGCTGGGCAAACCGCTAAGCCCGACGACCTGAGAGACCGAAAACCTTGAAAAACCACACCAAACCGGGCGTGTTTGCCCGCCTGGGCCGCCTGCTGGCCGTCGTCGCTTGCCTCTGGATCGTCGCGGCCGTTGCGCTCGTCGCGTACGGGATGCGGATGCCGAGCGAGCCGGCCGACGTCGCCGTGATCTTCGGCAACGCGCTCGACGAGGCCGGCGCGCCGAAGCCCGTGCTCGCCGCCAGGCTCGACGTGGGCGTGCGCTGCTACCGCACGGGGCAGTGCCCGGCGTTCCTCGTCAGCGGCGCGATCGACGGCCCCGGGATGAACGAGGCGACCGCGATGCGCGACTATCTCGTGGCGCGCGGCGTGCCCGCCGACCGGATCACGGTCGACGACCAGGGCGACAACACGCTCGCGACCGCGCAGCACACGCTCGCGTACCTGCAGGCGCATCGCCTGTCGCGCGTGGTGATCGTCAGCCAGTATTACCACCTCGCGCGGGCGCGCCTCGCATTCGAGCGCGTCGGCATCGCGCGGGCGGACATTTCCGCCGCCTATCCGCGCCGTTTCCAGTTGCGCGACGTCTACTCCGTCGGACATGCAAAACATAGTGGAACCAAGCCCTGCAAGGGATTGCCGGGAGCCGGATATGCTGCGAACTCCCAGAACGAATATCGATCTGATTTAGAACCTGGGAGCTGGAGCGCGCCGACATGACCGACGATTTCTTCCGAAGCCGCCTTGATTCGATGATCGACCTGCGCCATCCGCTTGCGGTGCTCGCGACGCGCATGCCGTGGGCGCAGCTCGAAGCTACGATGGCGCCGCTGTTCGCGCATCGCAATCGTGAAGGCATTGCTGCGCAGGTGATCGATCTGTTCGGCGCGACAGCGC
>NZ_NKFM01000013.1:0-26299 GCF_002223085.1 Burkholderia sp. HI2714
TACAGCCCGGAGCTCAATCGCATCGAGAAACTGTGGCACAAGATGAAATATGAGTGGCTGGCCTTCAAGGCGCGTGACATCCAAACCCTTGAAGAAGACGTCGATACGGTCCTTCAAGGATTCGGATCAAATTATAGATTTACTTTCTGTTGAGAGCTTACGTCATTCGAAGATCGGTGGCATGACGTGCGTCACCGTATGGGCTACTCCCATAGATGGCGTGAACCTGTCAGGCAGCACGCGTATTTCATTTATGATTCGAGGATGGCGTCTGATCGGCGCCATGTAGAGTGTCTGAAATTTGTTTTTCCGAATCACGACGATATTGCATTGCCTTTCTCTGGGCACCCTAGTGCAACTGCACTATTCGAATGTCGTCGACTCAGCACGTTGATTCGCGATCTAATCGAAGATGTGCCGATTTCGGTGCGCCAGCTGCGCGCGGATATTCGAAACGGATCTCAACACTACGCTCGGTCGCTGCTCTTGGCCAGTGCTGAACGCCACGGATCATGGACGATAGGCTTGTTCCGGCATTTCGTACATGTGCATCGTTTTGATAAGCGATGGATTCAGTTAATTAGTTCCCAACTTAGTGCAAAACTCATTGCCGTCGGACGGCAATGGGAAGCCTCGGAACTCGAGGCGACGACAATGGAAGCGGATCTTTAAGCGTCAGGCACATACCGACGTTTATTCGAAGAGTTGCAATGACGAAGCCGGATGGTCGAAGCAGAGCTCAAGGTGAGTCACGCCTCCACATGCTCGTTCTTCCGCTTCGTAACGTTCGAGCAATTGCGATAAATCCACCATGGTTTCGTATTGGCCGTCCGCGCCGATGAGACGGCAGCGGTAACCGAGTTCGGCGAACACTTGCCAGTAGGCATCGGGTGAAGTGTCCGAGACGTCAGCTTGATAAGCGGGGGAGTACTCCGACAAGACGACCGGTTTAAATCGATTGAGTAATCTTTGCGCACCGCGTATGACGGGAAGTTCATTGCCGCCTACGGCGACCTTTACGAGATCGCAGCGCGTGAGATCGCAGAGCGCAGCGTCAGCTTGTACTGCGGAAACAAGATCGAGTTGTGAGTAGTCAATCAAATGACTCGGTATCGTGTCGACTGGCTTTACGACACAGTTGGTCGATGCCAGGTTGTGGACAATTGCCAGCGTATCAAATCGCTCGTACAACGCGACGTTGTGCACCTCGATATTGGAGAGATTGTTGATGGCTGACGCGTGCAACAGTGCGGAGATCGCCTTGGCACTCGGGTCAAAGGCGATGACTCTTCCGCTCGGCCCAACGCGTCGTGCCGCGAGCAAACTAAAGAAACCGATGTTGGCGCCGACGTCGATGACCACGTGACCGTTATGCAGCAATCTTTCGAACACGGGAATAAATCGTGGTCGAAAAAGCCCCCCATCCTGAAGATAGCGGGCTGCAAAGTGTCCCTCCGGAATGGCTAGCGTGAAGTCGCACGCACGGACGAAGGTGTGCCGGCGAGTGCGTGAAGCTGCTTCGGTCTGAAAGCGTTCGAACACATAGCGAAGCTGCGGTGCGAACCGATCTGCTGCAGTGAGCAAATGGAGATTTCCGGCATCGTCGTCCGCTACATCGCTTGGCTGTAGATCCGCTGGCGTAATCGTCGGCCATTTCGAACAAAGTGCCAAGTTGCTCTCTTCGAATTTTGATTGCAGTCTCTCTTGACCTTGGCGCGATAAAGTGAGCTTGTTTGTCGCGCCGAAGTCCTTGAGATACGTGGCAACCGATTCGAGTGTGCTACCCGATAAGCGAGCTGCATTCAGAAGTGCAATCGATTCAACGTCAACAGACTGGTTGATACGTTCGAGTCCAATTTCTTCAATATGAATGTCGATTTCGTTCGTTAGATATGCGAGTGTATCGCGATTCCGTTTATAAGGAATCGGTTTAATGGAATCGCGACCGAAACTATTTGCCCATCGATCAAGTAGGAGGTCGAAGTTAAAATACTGCTCGTCTTCAGCGAGATCGTGGATCATCGACTCGTTGATTTCGATCCCGTCGCAGGCGAGTGTTGATACTCGGGAAATCAGCACATCGATCTGAGGTCGAATAAAGCAAATAACCTCGATTTCGTCAAAGTGCCGATAGAGCATGCCAGCGAGTCGAGCTGTTTCATTTGTATTGCGATACAAACTGCTGAAATACTCACAACTGACGATAAAGTATCGGCAGTTGCGGGATAGTGCCGCCTCGACGTCGCCCTGTAGATCGCTTTCAATCGACGCGCAAAGCGCCGCGTACTGTTGTGAGTTTTGGACGCCGAATGAGGCAAGTCGGTTGTCCGTCATCACATTTAGCGGGTCCCTCCCATAGAGCGACAGTTTGCGATGAGCATATTCGCCTAGCACTCGCGAGTACCATACACCTTGGGCGGCGAGGCGGTCTCGTTGATGTGCAAGCGTGAGCTGCAGTGAAGAGCTTCCCGTCTTCTCGGTGCCAATGTGGAGAATCAGCTTCATAGAAATAGAGCGGTGTGATCGCAATTCGTATCCTGCGGTAGACACCGGTGGTAGCAAAACGGCGCAACATGCGCCGGTTCGCGGGGATATTGTCTTCCGGACGTGGAGAATCTTCCGCGCCCTGGATTGAATCGACCGTGACCAACATCGTGCGCGCGATAGATTCGCGCGCACGATGAGGTTTCAGGTGAGCAGCACAAAGCTGGGGAACGCACGCGACAACCGTCGCTTCTCGAGCGAACAGAGATTCTCACCGGTCATCTCGTCAGCCTGTGTATCGCTAATTTCCTCGAGCGCCGACTGTACGCGTTGCATTGTCGTCAACCAGCCGGCGCGATCGGGGATGTTGTCGATCACATGAACTGCATCGGTGGTGGCCGCCAATTGACCAATTCTGTCGATAGCCTCGTATGAGTCGACCGACGATAACGCAAGATGCTCCTCTAGTGACGGATCGCGCTTGAAGAGCTTGCGATAAACAGCGATCGCGCGGTAGATAGCAGGATACACACACAATTCCGATAGATGATAACGGCGTCGCGAATGCTGAATTTGACCGGGAACCGGTGCCTGGAGGTACAGGTGAGCCTGCAAGTCACCGACCGCGCTGCGTGTCGCGCGGGCCTTATTTGCAATGCGTACGATTGCGCGCAGAACGGACATTCGTGCAGCGACATCGTCGACGGGCATAGCATCCAGTTCCGCGCGTTCGAAATCGGACGGACGACGCTTGGCGATGGCCAGCATGGCCGTGTCGATGAAGTCAGTTTGGTCGAGTAACAATAGCGAAAGTGCACTGACGAATCGGTTGCCGTCTATAGCGGAGAGCTCGGAACTTGCGAGCAGATCTGCATGACATGGATCAACGGCCAGATCCATCGGGCGTCCCTGCATCAGAGCATTGCGAGCAGCACCAAAAATCGCTGCCAGTCGAGTGTCAACGGAGCCACCTTCGGTAGCTTCGAACGATTCGAATTCGTTCGATGTGGGTTGTCGATCGAATTGAGACGTATAGAGGGTCTTTACTGCAGTGCGTGCTGGGAGCGCGAGTAGATCCGAGACGATGATTGCGGATCGGGCACTCGGAATGCGCGCGGCACGATTTTCGGAGTTCAACATAGCCAACGCGTCGCGATAGACCGCATCGATCGTGTTTTCGTCACGAAACACCCTTAACCGGCCCAGAACTTGTGCGTAGTAGGTTGGGTTCGACAATCTGCGAAGAACGGTCGGCAAATCAGCATCGGTCGCAAAAATAACGCCGGCGGCCATGTCCTCGAACTGATCTTCCGGGGAGGTAACGACTGGCCGATCGGCCGTCATTGCCACACGAGCGGAGCCGGTAGTCGCCCAATAAGAAATCGGACCTTGCGGGAAATACACGACATCGCCCGAGCGCAACGTTGCGAGAATTTCCTCGTCGGTTTGGAAGTCAAAAGTGACCTTGCCAGCAACGCCCATGCTTGCAACCAGTTCTCGAGCTCGCTGTGCCCGCTCAGCGGAATCACATGCGAAGTTGGCGACAAGACGACTATTCGACTCGACGCACGCCTGGAGAATCCGATCGATGCGCTTATGAGGGGACAGGAAGCCGAAGGACGATACGGTTAGAGCATTTCCTTCAGCACGTGCCGGGGCTTCAACTGAAGCGATCGGTGACGTCACATGAATGCCGTGCTCAACGAATATTGCACGGGTATTGCGTGCAGCGGCACTGCTCAGAGTAACGACAGGAATCGTAGAGTTAAACAGCATTTGACTGCGTTCACGTAGATCGGGCTTGTTCATGTCGATCGTGTGCATCACGACAGCTGAGCTCACGTTCGGGTAACGCTCTGCGTAGTCTTCGAGTTGCTCGATCAATTCTCCAGTCGTATCTGGGCCGGCAAGAGTTGGATTGAAGGAATCATACAATCCATATTCATGCTGCACGAATATATAGCCATAGCGACCCGTTGCCAGATACGGTTCACATTCGTCCACCCCGCGGACGATCACGGTATCCCTACCTTGTCCTCGCATTGCGGCTGCGACGTGGGATGCATAGCTAGCGATACCGCATTGCTTTCCGTAGCTCGCGCATACCTGAATGACGCCTGCAATTTGCGTTGTTCTCGGAATTGGCAGGACCGGCTTGCCGCCCGATGCGAGCAGGCGCGTATCGACTAGGGAGACGATATGCTCTGTTGTGGCGCTCCATTTGCGACGTTGGTAGTGCTCCCGGACGTACGCTTCGCGCTCCGTGCGCTTTGGATGATCGTAGACATATTGGGTTGCCAGGGCAATGAATGCGTCTTCGTCGGTCGGTTCGAAATAGTCCGCGCAGTCGCCGCCGACTTCCGGCATGGATGTCGTCGCCGATGCGAGGCAAACTTTCCCGTGAGACAAGGCTTCAGCAATAGGTAACCCCCAGCCTTCGCACAGACTCGGAAACACGGTGAACAAGCAATTCTCGTAGAGCTTGTCCAGACTCGCATCATCGACGTTGTGCAATAGGACAACCTTGCCACCGGCATATTGCGTTGCGCGAAGTTCTGCCTCGATTGCAGTCATACCGTCGCCTGGCGAGCCGACGAACACGAGCGTCGGACAATCCTCACCGCTCATCTTGCGCAGTCTGTCCCACGCACGGACGAGGAACCCATGATTCTTGCGTTTGCCAAGTGCTGACACGAACATGACGTAGCCGGCACTTTTCGAGAGGCGAAGAACGGACGCGACTTTTGCCTCGTCGACACGTTGTTTCCGGGGCAGGCAACGATAATCGTCACCGAGTTCGACCTTGATGGCTTCGATCGGCTGGCGGCCGGTTTCGGCGCAAAACTGCTGAATTTCTCGTCCGGAGTGGTTCGAGTTGACCATCACCAGATCAGCCTGGTCGAGCGCAGGTCCGATCCAGTAGCGGAAAATGGCTGCCCATTTTTCGCTGACGAGCGTTGGATAGTACAACTGCAACAGATCGTGAATGTATATTGCGACACGCGATCCAGCTCGCTTGTATTCGTTGAGAATCGCGTTATTTGCATCGTAGTGCCAAGCCGAGCCGAGAATGACGACGATGTCGTGCGGGCTCGATTCGAACGCTTTCTCTCCATTCGTGAGCGTACGTTGGACGAACGGATTGATTTTTTGCTGTGATGCTTCGCCGAAGCTCGATGGGAAGATAGCCGATGCGAAATCCGCCTGGTCGACTTCGACGGCGATCGTTTTCCAGTTCACGAGTGCAAGGTTGCCCTTCCAGCTTTCGAACAATTCCAGTACGACTTCGACGATCGTGCGCTCGATCCCGCCAGGTGCGGCAGATGCCGCGACAACGGTGGCGAGGCTCGTGACGTCGAGGACAAGACGAGTATCAGTAGGCTGTTCAGGAGGGCGAATGGAGCGAACCGCGTCGCGCCAGGCTGCGAATCGGCTAGTCCATTCCGGAAAACGCATCGCGAGGTCTTCGCGAGTGAGTAGCTCTGCCGCAGCATTGAATTCTCGAGCGCCAAGCAATGCTTCGTACTCGAGTTCAATGCCACGCGGATAGTGCGGGAACAGGTAGTTGTAGGTACGTGCGGAGTCGAGTGCATCCTGCCAGTTACGCTCCCGGATCGACATCATCGCGCGCAGTTCAAGATAGAACGCGCAATTCGGCCAGATTTCCGCGATTTCTTCACATATCGCTCGGGAATTCTTGAAATCCCCAACGTTGAAATGCAGCCAAGTCAGGCGAGTGTATGCGTTGAACAGGGGATTGGCCATATCGGGTGATCCCGGCTCGTCGCTACGGGTGCGGCGCAGCAGCAAGGTCAGACGCCTACCGGCTTCGACCGCTCGGGCCTGATGTTCCAAGCCAGTACTTAGGTCGAGCGCATCTTCCAGAAGATCACGATCCTCTGGGAAACGTTCGAGTGCATCCCACACCATTCTTTCCGCGTCGTCGAGTTTGTTGCACTCGCGCAGGGCTGCCGCACACCGTAGCCAGAATTCTTTGCGACCAGGTGCGATAGTCAGGATTCGGTTCCAAAGCGACGCGACTTCTGTTTGTTGACGAGCGTCGCGAGCAATATCGGCCACTGCTACAAGAGGCTCTGCTGCCAGCGGATAGCGTCCGGCAATCTTCAGCAACGCGTCGCGGTAATCCTGTGCAGAACGCCCGACGTTTTCCAACCTGGCCGTCTCAATGTGCGCTCGAACAAAATCTGGTTGAAAGTGCAGCAAGCCGCGCCACGTTGCCAATGCTATCGAACGGCGACCAGCGGCCTCTTCGCATTCAGCGAGCATGGCAAGCACACTCGTATCTCGAGGCTGCCGTGCGAGCGCTTGTCGTAGCGTTTGACATGCGTCATCTGCGCGACCGAGTGCCAGCAAGACACTTGCATGGGTCAAATGCAGATTGGGTGACGAGTCCATAACGACAGCGATCTGGCTGAACTCGAGCGCTGCGGGATAATCGGCACGGCTTTTCAGGACGCGTGCCTTCGTTTCCGCAACGAGCGCCGAGCCCGGCCACCTTTCCTGCGCGTCGTCGATAATGGCCTCGGCTGTACGCAAGTCTCCCATTTCGATCAGGACATTGGTTCGCTGCAGTGAGGCATTCAAATCCTCCGGATCGAGTTCCGCCGCACGCGTCCAGTACTCGAAAGCGCGCATTAGATCGTGGCGCTGGTATGCGCATTCCGCAAGGCCAGCGGCGACATCGAAGCGAGTGATGCCGTCACCGGAGACTGCCTGGAGAATCGTCTCGGCTGTTGCGAAATCGCTGATACGCAGCCGGGCGTGCGCTTCGCAGACCTTGAATTCGACCCGATTCGTCAATTTAGCGGCGTGATGCCAAGCGTCTGCTTCTGCGAGGTGATCACCAAGGAAGTGACACGCGCGTGCCAAGAGTTCATGCACGCTCGCGTCATTAGGAAATGCGTTTTTCGCGAGATCGAGAATTCGCCGCGCAATCCGATAGCTCTCATGCTTCAAATATTCTTCACACAGTTCCTTGATGGCGCCCGTGTGCACACGCCGCTTCGCATCCTCGATCAGGTCGCGTACGAGCTCGTCAACAGCTGGATCGCTCTCGCGGATTATTGCCGAGGATGATTGAAACCCTTCGGTAACAACGTCATCTGTCACTACGTTGACGTTGTCGGCTTGCGACGCCTGATCCGATTCTGTGGTGGCGTCAGTTTTGCGCTTCTTGAAAATCACGGTAGGGCTCCAATGCGTGCGTGATCGGATTTGCGATAGTGTTGCTCAGGGCGTTGTCTAACGCACAACGGCGACAAGTGAAATGTTAGCCTACCCGTTGTCGAGTCGAGTGCATTGACGATGCGGCATGTGTTCGACGAAAGAAAGTGAGCCAAACTTACGAGCGAATAGGTTGACCCGTGATTTCGTGATAGAAATCAAATGCTGAGTCTACATCCAGGAACTCACGCAGCACCCCTTTCTCAAGTACACATGCGCGCGTGCAGTGTTCACGGATAATATGAGGATCGTGCGACACCATAATCATCGCTCGATCGCGGCGTTTTTCAAATAGTTCCCGATGGCATTTGTCGCGAAAACTTGCGTCACCGACTGCGATAACCTCATCGATCAGAAAGCAGTCGAATTCGATCGCCATTGACATCGCAAACGCAAGCCGTGCAAGCATGCCGCTCGAATATTTCTTCACCGGCTCTCGCAGATACGTTCCCAGTTCGGTGAAGTTTTCTACGAAAGGTAGGGCGGCCTCGTAGGATGCGCCGTAGACTCGACAGGCGAATCGCAGATTGTCGAGGCCTGTCAGGCTTCCTTGAAAACCGCCTGAAAAGGCGAGCGGCCAAGATACGCTCATTGCTCGCTCGATAGTACCCGAGGTCGGTAATTCGGAGCCGCTGATCAGGCGGACCAGTGTCGATTTGCCCGCACCGTTGCGTCCTAGAATACCGATGCGTTCAGACGGCTCGATTGTGAGATTGATATGGTCGAGAATTAACCGTCTGCCGTTACGTGTGCTGTAGTGCTTCGACACGTCTTGAAGATTTAACATCAGTGTTCCACTCTTGTCGACACGTCTCTCACAACCGCAAGTCCGATCCACGTGAGGAAAGCACAGACCATGATCGTATAGGGAACGTCGTAGTATGGCGTAATCTGCGAGCCGAAGTATCCGTAGCGAAATAATTCCACGCAGTTCGGCGCAGGAAACAACATTGCGATGTCACGCAGATTGGGGGGGAGCCAACTCGCCATAACGAAGGCGCCGGATACAGGAAGCTGGAAGTAGGAAATCGGGTGCCAGAGTCTCTCGACAAGTTCGCTGTATTCACACAGTCCCCCGATCAGCAGGCCAAGCGCGGCCGAATACCAGCATAACAACACCCAGCCGGCTGCCATGTTCAGGACATCGGCGGGCGGGTCGATTATTCCTATCGCGATCAGTGTGCTGGTCAGCACCAGCATCGATAGCGTTGTACCGACAATCTCAAGTGTGATGCGCGCAAAAAATAGGTCGATAACGCGAACATTGCGATGGAACAGCAAGGCCGCATTAGGCTCGACAGCCAGCGTGCATCGTCCAATTGTGTTGCGCCAGACCAGAACCGTGGAGTAGCTTGTGACCGCAAAGGCCGTCACATTGATCTCGTGTCCCTGTCCCGTTTCGTGTAGCAGGTTCCAAAGTGCTGCGATGCCGACCGTGAACAACATTGGTTCTGCAAACAACCATGCGAAACCAATATTGTGACGACCGTAGCGCGTAATGATTTCACGCATGGTTAGCGCGAACACTACTCGCATCTGGATTTTGAGCGAGGTAAGCAGCGAAGGATATGGCCGAGGAGACGACATGACGTCAGTGCTGATGTTCGCGCACGCTGGCAATCAGCAGGCTGAGCGAGGCCCAGGCTACGATGCCAAGCACAAACACAGTAACAATGCCGCGGATACGTTTAGGTTCGATCGCTACATCGGGCCTGTTGGGTTCGACGAGACGTTCAAGATACAATTGCTTGCGGTTTGCTTCCACTCGTGCGTTTTGAAGGGCAGTCATTGCCGCATCCAATTGGCGATCGGCAAATTGAGCATCGAGTTGCAGGCGTGCGTAATTGGCGGCCTTCGCGGAAAGGGAGTCTTTACTTCCGGCGACACCGACGGTTGTATTCGCGATTTGCTTTTCGAGTGTCTGAATATTCGTCTTCAGCACAGGAATCTGCGGGTTCTGCGGAGCGATTGACTGAAGCTGGATGAGTTGGTTTTGGGCCGTAAGCAACTGATTCTGCAAACCGGTGATTTGCTGCAACTGCAAAGCGGACTGGCGTTCCGGGTCGAACACGGAAAAAGAATTGCGATAGGCTGCTACGGTTGCGGCCGCGTCTTTCGCTTTTGTCGTTGCGGAGTCTACTTGTTGTTGTGCAAATCTGACCGTATCTGCTGCCGCACGCTGATTCATGCGGTTGACAAGGCGCTCGCTCATCGCAATCAGGTCTTCATTGATCTTTTGCGCGTCACTTGCGGTATACGAACGTACCTGTAGGGTTGTGATTGCCGACGTCGCATCCAGATCGACGGAGACGATTCGTTTGCCGTAGTAGCGCCACAGCGCTTCGAAACTGTCGTCGAAATAACGTGAAAAGCGACTGACTACGTCGCCGTGCTGGCTGTAGGCGTCGAGAATATAGTTATCCCGATTCAGCTCACGCAGTGCGTCGCGGGACCGAATGTAGTCGACTACGGAGTATGTGTCGTCTTGCGCGCGGCCCGCACCAGTACCTTGTAGCAGAGAACTGAGAAGGCTCGTCTGGCTTTGGCGCTGCGGGCTGCGGACAACAAACCGAGATTCGGAAACATAGATGTCCGACGCGATCAGGCCGTAGTAGACCGTGGCGATGATGGTCGGGGCCAGAACGGTAACTGCAAACAACGTGTTGATTCGTTTGAGCCGTGCCACTACACCTTTATCGTTGCCGCCTAGCGACGACGCCGAATACTTTTCCGATAGCGTTTTCAACGTCTTGTCCAAACTCAATTGCCAAGGATCTTGGGATGCCGGGGGCGCCGCTCGCGTCCACCGTCAAGGGCATGCGCCACCAGCGCAAGGTATGCGTAGTGGGTTGCTTCGCGACTCAGCGCTCGTGCCGCTGCACCTCTGGCAGGCGACGTTCACACCGAAATTCGGGCGAGTGATTATAGCCAGCGCCGTAATTTTGCGCTATCTAAGTGTGGTTTTTCGCGCCTGACTCAACAATGTCATTTGTGTATTTTTTTCGAATGTGAGCGGTAAGGCTTGCAGGCGGCTTGGTAATTTCTGCGGGCCAGATTCAGGCGGTTGCCGTGGGACGGATCTGACGGCGTATACGCGCCGGTCGGTGGTGTAGCCGGATCTGGCCATGCTCGATCGCTGTATGCGGGGATGGGGGGCGAGGGGGCGCGTATTATAGCGATGTTGCGTGACACGCGTCACTGCATTTCTGTTTCGGCTCACGATTTTGTTCGCGCTAATGTTTTTGGTGCCGTCGAATGCGATAATTGCCAGCGGTGGCGCCCGTGTGATTTCCACGCCCGGTTCATATATATAGTGTGGATGCTGTGAGGGACGAAAGTGTCTCGGTTTCTTGTGTGTCCGCACCGCTCGCAACATTCTTTCATGCGTCGCTCATATCTTGCGCTTCAGGGTACGGCCTCCCCTTTTTTTTCCAAGCTGGCCGAGGCTTTGCGCACGCGCGGCCATGCAGTACAGAAGGTCAATTTTTGTGGAGGAGATCTTCTATACGGGGGGGCTGCCCGCCATGCGATAAATTATGCGGGGCGCCTTGGCGAACTGCCGGCATGGTATTCGGACGAAATCGGACGAGGTGATTTCACCGATGTGCTGATGTTCGGCGACTGTCGCGAGGTTCATGTACCCGCGCACGCGATAGCACAGAAGGCGGGCCTGCGCGTGCATGTCTTCGAAGAGGGCTATGTGCGGCCGCACTGGCTGACGCTGGAGCGTCACGGCGTCAATGGACGCTCCCTGTTACCCCGGGATCCGGACTGGTATCGTGACCGACGCAAGGAGACGCCAGCAAGTCCGCCTGCCGCACCGACCGGCTATAACCTTCGTGAGCGAGCTTTTCACGATATCGCCTATCGCGGCGCCAACACGCTATTTTCACGTCGATTCCCGCACTATCGCAGTCATCGGCCACATAACGGGTTCGTAGAGTATGTCGGGCTCGCCTGGCGCGCACTTGCGCAGCGTGGGTTCGAGCGTGATGCAGGCCGGGTAACGGATCAACTGCTTCGCGCAACTGGCGGCTACTTTTTGTTCCCCCTGCAACTCAATTCGGATGCTCAACTCGTTGTGCATTCCCCATTTGGCGGCACCCGGCCGGCGGTCGATCAAGTACTACGCTCATTCGCTGCTCATGCCGACTCCAACGTTCGTCTGGTGGTCAAGAATCATCCATTAGATACGGGGCTAATCGATCATCGGCGCCATGTGCTGCTGCTCGCGCAGGAATTGGGAATCGCCGACCGCGTTACCTTCATCGACGCGGGGCACTTGCCGACCTTGCTCGAGTATGCGCGCGGCGTAATCGTCGTGAACAGTACGGTCGGGTTGTCAGCCCTTCATCATCGGCGGCCGCTAATTGCTCTCGGGCATGCGATCTACGATATGCAGGGACTGACATGGCAAGGCAGTCTTGATGATTTTTGGAAAGCTGAATTTGAACCTGATCGTGAGCTTTACCAAGCATTTCTCGACTACGTTATTCACCATACCCAAATCAACGGCGACTTCTATACCCGTACGGGGATCGAGCGGGCGATTCGCGGTGCCGTGTCGCGGCTTGAGGCATCGCATGACTAGTACCGCCCCTCGCCACATTGTCATCACCGGCGCCAGCGCAGGCATCGGGCGCGCACTCGCGACCGCCTACGCCGCGCCTGGCGTGGTGTTGGGGCTCGTTGGTCGGGACGTGCGGCGGCTTGATGCCTGCGCTGATGCGTGCCGAGCGCTTGGCGCTCAGGTGGTTACCGCCCAGGTCGACGTGCGAGATGCGGCGGCGATGCAGGTATGGCTTTGGCAGTTTGACGACACATATTCGATAGATTTGCTGATCGCCAATGCCGGGGTTGCCAGTACGCTCGAGTCAGCTTGCGACTGGGAAGAGCTTGATCGTATGGCTGCGGTCGTCGATACCAACTTCTATGGGGCAATGCACGCGGTATTGCCGGTGATTGCGCGCATGCGAGCGCGGTGCAGCGGCCAGATTGCCTTGGTGAGCTCGATCGCGGCGCTACGCGGCATGGCGATTTCGCCGGCGTATTGCGCGAGCAAGGCGGCACTCAAGGCGTACGGCGATTCGGTGCGCCCGTTGCTGGCGCGTGACGGTATACATCTCGCGATCGTGTTGCCCGGCTTCGTCAAGACTGCGATGAGCGATGTATTCCCGGGGGACAAGCCGTTCATGTGGTCGGCGGACAAGGCCGCAGGCTATATTCGCCGCAAGCTGGCGGCGCGGCGGGCCGAGATTGCGTTTCCGGGATTGCTCGCGCTCGGTATGCGCCTGTTGACGCTGCTGCCGGCGCGATTGGGGGACGCGATACTCGGCGGGTTGTCCTACTTACCTCGACGGGAGCGCTAGCTTGGGCGTTGGCATGTTGCTCACGCTTCTGATCGCGCTCGGCGTGTCGTTTGCGCTGGATGTCTTGGCGTTGCCGCGCGTGCGGCAACGTTCCGGCGTCGCGCTAATACTGCATGCCGTTGCACTTGTGTTTCTGACTGGTGCGATGCTGATCGTGACGAGACGCATCGTATTTTCCGTCTGCATTGCGGTGGCACTGGTCGGCCTGTTGGTGACGGTGAACAATGCAAAGTACGAGTCGTTGCGCGAGCCATTCGTTTTTACGGATCTGAGTCTGTTCAGCCAGTTGTTCGCCCATCCCCGGTTGTACCTGCCGTTTCTGAGCGTCGGAAAGGTGATCGGAATCGTGATTGGCGTCGCGGCGCTATTGGCCGGCTTCTTTGCTGAGCAACCGTTCGACGGGGCGCTCTGGTCGGTGACGGCGCTCCTCGTGGTGTCTGCGGTCGCAACCTGTTGGTTGGCGACACGCTTGCCGCTTACGCTGGATGCCGGCGCGGACCAACAGCGGCATGGATTTTTTGCAGTATTCGTTGCGTATCTGCTGAACGGCTTGCGTCCCGCGACGCTGCGCGCATTCGAAGGAGCTGCCCGGACTGGACCGTTCGCATCGGGCGCACCGACTGTGTGCCCTGATGTGATCGTGATCCAGAGCGAATCGTATTTCGACGCGAGGCGTCTTGGCTCGGCGATCGATTCGGCGAACTACCGCAATCTGAACATTGCGCGCCGGGAATCCAGCTACCACGGTGAACTGCTCGTGCCTGCTTGGGGAGCGAACACGATGCGTACAGAGTTCGCGATGCTGAGTGGACTGACGTCTGCGCGTCTCGGCTACGCTCGTTTCTACCCTTACGCTTTCGTACGGCGCGCGTGCCCAACAATCGCAGATTGGTTTAAGCGCGGCGGCTACACGACTGTCGCGATTCATCCGTACTATGCGGACTTCTTCGGAAGGAACAGGGTTTTTCCATTGCTCGGATTCGGGAAATTTCTGGATATCGAACATTTTTCCGATTCGCCGCGAGCCGGACCGTATATTGCCGACTCGGCCGTACTGGATACCGTCATCGACGTACTGGACGAACCTCGGAGCGAACCGCGCTTCATCTTCGCGATGACAATGGAGAACCACGGCCCACTGCACCTTGAGCAGGTATTACCGGGAGAATCGTCTTCGAGGCATACTCTTGGCGAAGATGCCAGTTGGCGCGACCTGACAGCCTACCTGCGGCACATTGAAAATGCAGACGCAATGATCGGGCGCCTGCTCGATCATTTGCGTACCAGCGATCGTGAAACAGTCGTTTGTTTTTACGGCGACCACGTTCCCGCGCTGCCTCACGTATTCGATAAGCTGGGCGTTTCTCCGCAAACCAGCGACTACTTCATTTGGCGAAATTACGGCACAGACACTCCCGAACGCCGCAATCTCGCCGCCGAGGACCTCGGTTCGGTACTTTTGGATGTGGTACAAGACGACGGAAATCGCGCGGAAGAACCGCACGCATCCGAGAAAGCGACATAAAAGATGAACAGTAAGATTGCAATAATTGGGGTGGCTTGTCGGTTTCCCGGAAGCGCGAATAATCTCGGCGACTTCTGGCAACTGCTGCGCGACGAACGCGACGCAGTGACCGAAATCCCCGCCGACCGCTTCGGCACCGATTTCTACCAGCACCCGTCCAAGCGCGAGCCGGGCAAGAGCTACACGTTCTCGGCCGGCGTCGTCGACAACGTCGCCGGCTTCGATGCCGCGTTCTTCGGCATTTCCCCGCGCGAAGCGGCCCAGATGGACCCCCAGCAGCGCTTGCTGCTCGAACTCGCATGGGAAGCATTCGAGGACGCGGGCGTGCGCCCGGCCGACATGCGCGGCAGCAACTGCGGCGTCTTCGTCGGTGCCGCCAGCATGGACTACGGCAACCGCAACATGGACGATCTGAACGTGATCGATCCGTATTCGGCGACCGGCAACACCCTGAGCATCGCGTCGAATCGCGTGTCCTACCTGTTCGACCTGCGCGGCCCGAGCATGTCCGTCGACACGGCCTGCTCGTCGTCGCTCGTCGCACTCCATCAGGCCGTCAAGGCGCTGCAGTCCGGCGAAGCCGACGTGGCGCTCGCGGGCGGCGTCAACCTGCTGCTGCACCCGTTCGGTTTCGTCAGCTTCTCCAAGGCATCGATGCTGTCGCCGCGCGGCCGTTGCCGCGCGTTCGATGCGACCGGCGACGGTTATGTCCGCTCGGAAGGCGGCGCGTTCGTCCTGCTCAAGCCGCTCGATCGCGCGCTCGCCGACGGCGACACGATCCATGCGGTGATCGCCGGCTCCGGCGTGAACTCGGTCGGCCACTCGCCGGGCGGCATCAGCGTGCCGGGGGCGGCCGCACAGGCGTCGCTGCTGCGCAGCGTGTACGCGCGCGCGGGCATCGATCCGCAGTCGCTCGCGTATCTCGAAGCGCACGGCACCGGCACGGCGGTCGGCGATCCGATCGAAGCGCGTGCGTTGATCGACGTCGTGTCGGGCGAGCGCCCGGCGGATCGTCCGCTGCTCATCGGTTCGGTCAAGACCAACATCGGCCACCTCGAGACCGCGTCCGGCATGGCCGGGCTGCTGAAGGCCGTGCTGTGCCTGAAACACCGCGCGGTACCGCGCTCGCTGCATTTCGTCACGCCCAATCCCGGGATCGATTTCGACGGCGGGCGTCTGCGTGTCGTCGATCGCTACATGCCGCTCGACACGGGCGACGCGCCGCTGACGGTCGGCGTCAACTCGTTCGGCTTCGGCGGAACGAACGCACACGTCGTGCTGACCGAGGCGCCGGCTGCAAACGAGGCGTCGACGGCCGCGCCCAAGCCTGAGCCGACGCAAGCGCAACTGTCTCCGCTCGTCCTGACCGCGCGCAGCGCGAACGCGCTCGGCGCGCTCGCGGGCCGCTATCTGGTGGCGCTCGACAACGGCGGCGACTGGCAGGCGCTCGCCGCCGCGGCCGCACGTCGTCGCCAATGGCTCGAGCATCGCGCGATCGTCGCGCCGGCCGACCTGGCCGAAGGGCGCACGGCGCTCGCGGCACTGGCCCAGCCGGCGCAGGAAGGCCTGCCGGCCTGCGTGGCAACCGGTCAGGCGCCGGCCGACGCAGTGCGCACCGCGCTCGTCTTCTCTGGCAACGGCTGCCAGTGGGTCGGGATGGGCAACGAACTCTATGCGGAGAACGCCGTGTTCCGCGCGGCGCTCGACGAAGTCGACGCGCTGTGGTGCGCCGATGGCAGCCCGTCGCTCGTCGACGTGATGCGCGGCGGACCGAGCGCGGAATGGCTGGCCGGCGCGGGTGCCGAATGGCTGGCCGCGACGGAGAACGCGCAGCCGCTGCTGTTCGCGATCCAGGTCGGCATGATTCGCGTGATCGACGCGCGCGGGATGCGTTACGACGCGGCGATCGGCCATAGCGTCGGCGAAATTGCCGCGGCATGGGTGACGGGCGCGCTGTCGCTCGCCGACGCGGTTCGCGTGATCAAGATCCGCAGCCGCGCGCAGGCGATGACGCGCGGCAGCGGCCGGATGGCGGCCGTCGGCATCGGCGATGCGGCGGCGCGCGAACTGATCGCGCGCCACGGGCTGGCGCGGCGCGTCGAGATCGCGGGCATCAACAGCCCCGATGCCGTGACGCTCGCGGGCGAGCTGCAGGGCTTGCAGGCACTGGAGGCCGCGCTGCGCGGCAGCGGCAAGTTCTTCCAGATGCTGGATCTCGACTACGCGTTCCACAGCAGCCACATGGACCGCATCGAGCCGGTCGTGCTGGCCGAACTGGCGAGCCTTCGGCCGCAGCCGGGCAACGGCACGTTCGTGTCCACCGTGACCGGCGGCGCGCTGGCCGGCACCGAGCTCGATGCCCGCTACTGGTGGCGCAACATTCGCGAGCCGGTGCGCTTCGGCGACGGTATCGCACATCTGATCGAGCAGGGCGTCCGGCTGTTCGTCGAGGTCTCGCCGCATTCGATCCTGCGCACATACGTGAAGCAGGCATTCGCGGCCGCCGGCGCGACCGGCGTGGCGCTGCCGACGCTCAAGCGCGATCACGGCAGCGCGGCGACGCTGCGGCAAGCGATTCTCGCGGCGATCGCGCAGGGCGCGAGCGTCGATCCCGACCGCTTCGCGCCGGGCGAATCGCGCGCTGCATTGCCATCCTATCCGTGGCAGCGCGACCGCTTCTGGCTGACGCCGACCGTCGAAGGCTACGGCCTCGTCAATCGTCGCCGCGAGCATCCGCTGCTCGGCTATCGCCTGCACGAGCACGCATTCGCGTGGGAAAACCAGCTCGATCCTGCGAAGCTGCCGATGCTGGCCGATCACGTCGTCGACGGCGGCGTGGCGTTCCCGGGTGCGGGCTACGTGGAAATGGCGCTCGCGGCGGCACGCACCTTCTTCGATACGCCGGATGCGGCGCTCGAAAACGTCGAGATCCGCACGCCGGTGGTATTCCAGCCGCAGCAGGCGAAGCTGTTCCGGCTCGTGATCGAGCCGCGTACCGCGACCTTCACGATCGAGACGCGCGACCGGATGTCCGACGGTGCATGGACGCTGAACGTGACGGGGCGGATGCTGGAAAGCGGCAACACGCTCGGCGATGCGAGCGTCGTGCCGTCGGGCGCGCTCGATCGTCTGCTCGCGCTGCCCGCTGCCGACGGCGACACGCTGTATGCAAACACGGCAGCCATCGGCCTCAGCTACGGTCCGGCATTCCGCTGGGTCCGCACCGTGCGGGTCGCCGCGGATGACGGCGCGGCGCTGGCCGACGTCGCCGCGCCGGCCGCATGCGGCGACGCGCGGGCATTGTCCGCCTATCTGCTGCATCCGGCGCTGATGGACAGCGGGTTTCATCCGCTGTTCGCACTGCTTGCGGCGCACGCGCGCGAAGGCGAGCATCCGGCTTACGTGCCGGTGCAGATCGGCCGGGTCGACTATCTGCGCGGCGACACGGTCGAGCGGGTGCTCGTGCGGATCGACCGCCACAGCCCGCATTCGATCGTCGCGCATTTCGAATTCCTCGACGCGCGCGGCGCGATCGTCGCGCGGCTCGGCGCATGCCGGTTCCGGCGTGTCGATCTCGTCGGCCGCCGGCAGAACCTGCCCGCGCGCTTCGTCTACCGCCTTGAAGAAGTGCCGCTGCCGGGTGACATCAATGCAGCCGGTTTACCGGCCCCCGACGCGCTGCTCGCACAGTCTGTCGCGCGGCTCGATGCGGCCGGGCACGACGGCCGCCGGACTCAGCATCTGACCGAAATCCTGCCGCTGCTCGACGTGCTGGCGAGCCTCTATGCACTCCGCGCGTTCGATGCGCTCGGCGCATTCGCCGGCACATGGCAGCCGGCGGCCGGGCGTGAGGCACTGGCCGCACGTCTTGCCGACATGCTGGTCGAGGACGGTCTCGCTCATCGCGATGGCGCGCTGCTCGTGCGCGACGACGCGGCGTGCGCGGCGTTGCCGCCGCTCGACGAGCTGTGGCGCGGGCTGCTGGCCGAATCGCCGGGGCACGTGGCCGAGCTGACGCTGCTCGCGCATTGCGGCGCGGCGTTGCCGGACGTGCTGAACGGCGCGAAGGACGGCGCACGCCTGCTGTCGCCGACCGGGCACAGCCTGGTCGAACAACTCCTTGCCGCATCGCCGACGTGGCAGCACGTGCACGCGTTGCTGATCGCAAGCGTCGAGCAGGCGGTCGACGCATGGCAACCGGCACGCCGGTTGCGCGTGCTCGAACTGGGCGCGATGGACGGCGACGTGCTGCAGACGCTCGGCATGCATCTCGCGGCCGCACGTTGCGATCACACGATCGCCGGCACTGCCGGCCAACTGGCGGGGTTCGACGCGGATGCGGAAGCAGCGGTACGCACGGTTGCGCTGCAGTCGGGCGAGCGGCTGTCGCTGGCGGCCGACGAAGCCGGCCCTTACGACCTGATCGTCGCGAACCGCGCGTTGAGCGGCCGTCACGATGTGGCCGACGCGCTGAATGCGATGCGGTCATGGCTGGCGCCGGGCGGATTGCTGCTCCTGGCCGAATCGCGTCGCGGTCGTTACTCCGACATCGTATCCGGCGCGCAGGCTTCGTCGACGGAAGCCGATGCGCCCGCGCCGCTGGCGCCGGCGGATCTCGATGCCGCACTCGAACGCGCGGGCTTCGTCGATGTCGTGCGGCACGTCGAGCAATCGCTCGATCTGGACGGCACGCCGACGTTCGTCATCGCGCGCAATCCCGCGAGTGCCGGTGTCGCGCAACGCGGCGAGGAACCGAGCGATCTCGATACGCTTGCACGCAGCGAGCAATGGCTCGTGATGCACGCACCGGATGCCGCCGGCAGTTTCGGCGGGCGGCTGGCCGATGCGCTGGCGCGCGCGGGCTATCCGGCCGATATCGTCGACGTCACGCACGCGGCCGATGCGATCGCGTCGTTGCCGGCCGGGCAGCCGGCGCATGTCGTGTTCTGCGCGCCGGAAACGCCGCTCGCGGAATCGGCGACGGGGGATGGCCTGATGGCCGCGCAGCGTAACGGCGTGATCGCCCTTGCTGCACTCGTTCGCGCGCTCGGCGCGCAGCCGAACGCGGCCACGCGGCTGACCGTCGTCACGCGTGGCGGCGCGCCATTCGCCGGGACCGCGAATGCGCATCCGGAACAGGCCACGCTGTGGGGTCTCGGTCGCGTGCTGGCGAACGAGCATCCCGAGCTCGCGTGCCGCCTGATCGACGTCGATCGTGCGGCGGACCGGATCCCCGACGCGCTGATTCGCGAGCTGACGGGCGCAGCGGTCGAGGAAGAAGTCGTCCTGAGCGCCCACGGGCGGCAGGTGCCGCGCATGCTGACGGCCGCGCAGGCCGCGGCCCGCAACGATGGCGCGATCGCGCGTGCGGCCGTGCTCGCGTTCGACGCGCCGGGCTCGTTGCGCAACCTCGAATGGTTCGCGTTGCCGGAAAGCCCGCTGGGTGACGACGAGGTGGAGATCGAGCCCGTTGCCACCGGCCTCAATTTCCGCGACGTGATGTATGCGATGGGGCTCTTGTCCGATGAGGCGGTCGAGACCGGCTTCGCGGGTGCGACGATCGGGATGGAACTGTCCGGCCGCGTCGTCCGCGTGGGCAACGCGGTGACGGGATTCGCGCCGGGCGATGCGATGCTCGGCTTCGCGCCGGCCTCGTTCGCGACGCGCGTCAGGACGCGCGCGCAAGCGATCGCACTGAAACCCGAACGCTTGTCGTTCGAGGAAGCGGCGACCGTGCCGACCACGTTCTTCACCGCGTACTACGCACTCGTCGAGCTCGCGCGCCTGCGTCGTGGCGAACGCGTGCTCGTGCACGGCGGCGCGGGTGGCGTCGGGATCGCCGCGATCCAGCTCGCGCGCCACTTCGGCGCGGAAGTGTTCGCGACGGCCGGCAGCGACGAGAAGCGCGAATTCGTGCGCCTGCTCGGCGCGGACCACGTGCTCGATTCGCGCAGCCTCGCGTTCGCGGACGAGATTCGGGCGCTGACGGGCGGCCAGGGCATCGACATCGTGCTGAATTCGCTCGCCGGCGAAGCGATGGTGCGCAGCATCGATACGCTGCGGCCGTTCGGTCGTTTCCTCGAGCTCGGCAAGCGCGACTTCTACGAAAACAGCCATATCGGGCTGCGGCCGTTCCGCAACAACATCAGCTATTTCGGCATCGATGCCGATCAGCTGATGGGTGCGCTCCCGGAGCTGACCGCGCGCCTGTTCGGCGAAGTGATGGCGCTGTTCGAGGCAGGCGTGCTGCATCCGCTGCCGTATCGCGCGTTTCCGGCCGAACGGGCGGAAGATGCGTTCCGCTACATGCAGCAGGCGCGCCAGATCGGCAAGGTGCTCGTGACCTATCCGTCCGGCACGCCGGCCCCGACGCGCGGCGTCACGCGCGCGGGTTCGCTGGCGCTCGATCCGCATGGCACGTACCTGGTGGTCGGCGGCACGGGCGGGCTCGGTTTCGCGAGCGCGCGCTGGATGGTCGAGCGCGGCGCACGCCGGCTGACGCTGGCGAGTCGTTCCGGTGAGCTCGCTGCTGCCGCACGCGAGGAAGTCGAGCGCTGGCGCACGACGCTCGGCGTCACGGTCGATGTCGTGTCGTGCGATGTGACCGACGCAGCGGCGGTCGAGGCGATGATCGATGCGATCGTCCGGCGCGGCAGCCCGCTCACGGGCGTGCTGCATTCCGCGATGTCGATCGACGACGGCCTCGTGCGCAATCTCGACGATGCGCGCATGGCCGCGGTGCTCGCACCGAAGGTGGCCGGCGCGTGGAACCTGCACCGCGCGACGCGTGCGTTGCCGCTTGACCTGTTCGTGGTCTATTCGTCGGCGACGACCTATCTCGGCAATCCGGGGCAATCGAACTACGTGGCAGCCAACACTTTCCTCGAGGCGCTCGTCGAACATCGTCGCGCGGCGGGATTGCCGGGCACGTTCATGGCATGGGGGCCGCTCGAGGACGTCGGCTTCCTCGCACGCCACGCGGATACGCGCGAGGCGTTGCAGTCGCGGATCGGCGGTGCGTCGATCACGTCGGACGAGGCGATGGTCGCGCTCGAGCGTGCACTGGTGGCGGGCGTGGCAGGCGAGGCCGTGGTCCGGCTCGACTGGCACGCCGTGGCGCGCGGGATGCCTGCCGCGAAGGCGCGCCGGTATTCGCTGCTGCAATCGCACGCGAAGGGCGGCGATGCGCGCGACGGCGGCACGCAGTTGCGGGAAGAAGTGCTGGCATTGCCGCGCGACGAAGCGATCGCGCTGGTCGCCCGGACGCTGCAGGGGCAGATCGCGCGAATCCTGCACATGACGCCGGATCGCATCGCGCTCGACAAGTCGGTGCTCGACATGGGCATGGATTCGCTGATGGGGATGGAACTCGGCCTCGCGGTCGAGGAAGCGTTCGAGGTCAAGCTGTCGGTGATGGCGATTGCCGAGGGCGCGTCGGTGACGACGCTGGCCGGACGTATCGTCGATTCGATCGGCGCGTCGACCGATGCGGATGCCGGTTCCGCGACGGATGCCGCGCAGGAGGCCGTCGCGGCGCTTGCTGCGAAGCATGCGATCGACGGCGAAGCGCGCGCGATGCTCGATACGCGGCAGGCGCCCGTGGCGGGCGAGGCGTCGCCGACGCTGGAGGTCGCGCGATGAACGCGCCGTCCGGCTGGGCAACGCGTCAGGGCACGCTGGCACGTCCGCTGACGGTCGACGGTCACGGGCTGCACACGGGGCGCCGGGTGGGCGTGCGGATCCTGCCCGGGCGTCCGGAAGCGGGCGTGACGGGCATCGCGTTCCGTCGCGTCGCGCAGGGGCGCACGCTCGCGACGCTGCCGGTCGATCCCGCGTTGCGTCGCGCGCAGCCGCTGTGCACGATGCTGCGCAACGCCGACGGCGTCGGCGTTCGCACGATCGAGCATCTGCTCGCTGCGCTGCTTGCATGTGAGATCGATCACGCGATCGTCGAGATCGATGCGGAAGAAGTGCCGATTCTCGATGGCAGCGCCGCGCCGTGGGTGGATGCGATCCGCGCGTGCGGCCGTGTCGCGCTCGATGCGCCGAAGCGCTTCATCCGCGTGCTGCGGCCCGTCGTCGTCACGGACGGCGAGGGCGACCAGCGGCGCGAAATGCGGATCGAACCGGCGCCGCGTTACGAACTGAGCGTGCGCAACGACCTGCGCGGCTTCGGCGACATGCACTGGGACGGGGCGCTGACGCCGGCCGCATTCGCGACCGAAATCGCACCATCGCGCTCGTACGGCCGCGTGAAGTGGGCGGTACCCGCGATCGTCGCCGGTTATCTGCGCGGGGTGCCGATCCTGCGCGGCGCGCGGCCGTCGTGCACGGCGTCCATCGTCGGCAATCGCGTGCTGGGCGGGATGCGGCTGCCGGAAGAGTTCGTCCGGCATCGCGTGCTCGACCTGGTCGGCGATCTCGCGCTGGCCGGCGCGCCGCTGCTGGCGCGCGTGAGCGCGCTGCGGCCGAGCCACGAGATGAATTTCCGGCTGGTGGACGCGCTGCTGGCCGAACCCGATGCGTGGCAGTGGGCCGAGTTTCCCGATGCGTGACACCACGCTTTTTCATGATGCGCGGCGTAACATAGCGCCTTTTCGAGATACAAGCGAAGGAAGCAATGGCACTGGGAGAGCATCTTCGCCAGCAACTGGCGGCGAAAGCGCTGAAACGGCAACTGGAGCGCGCGACCGATGCGGCCGCGGCACCGGGCGTGCCCGGCACGCTGGCCGCGCAGACCGAATCGGCGCGCAGCCGCTTCGAATCGATGCCGCAGTATCAGCAGGTCCGGATCATGCGCGAGATGGGCGAGAAGCTGCGCGTCGACTCGCCGTTTTTCCGCGTGCATGAAGGTGTGGCCGGTGCGACGACGCAGATCGGCGGCCGCGAGTACCTGAACTTCGCGAACTACAACTACCTCGGCCTAGCCGGCGATCCGGCCGTGTCGTCGCGTGCGAAAGCCGCGATCGACCGTTACGGCACGTCGGCCTCTGCGAGCCGGATGGTCGCGGGCGAGCGCCCGGTGCAGCGCGACCTCGAGCGCGCGCTGGCGGCGTTCTACGAGACCGACGACTGCGTCGCGTTCGTGAGCGGCCACGCGACGAACGTGACCGTGATCGGCGCGCTGTTCGGCCCCGGCGATCTGGTCGTCCACGATTCGCTCGCGCACAACAGCATCGTGCAGGGCGCGCAGCTGAGCGGCGCGAAGCGGCTGAGCTTCGCGCACAACGACTGGCAGGCGCTCGACGAACTGCTGTCGCGCGTGCGCCGCGAATACCGGCACGTGCTGATCGCGATCGAAGGGCTGTACAGCATGGACGGCGATTTCCCCGACCTGCAGCGCTTCGTCGACGTGAAGACGCGTCACGGTGCATTCCTGCTGGTCGACGAGGCGCATTCGCTCGGCGTGCTCGGCGCGACCGGCAAGGGCATCCGCGAGCATTGCGGCGTCGCGCCCGACCAGGTCGACATGTGGATGGGCACGATGAGCAAGACGCTGGCCGGCTGCGGCGGTTTCATCGCCGGCTGCCAGCCGCTGGTCGATATGCTGCGGCACCTGGCGCCGGGTTTCCTGTACAGCGTCGGGCTCGCGCCGACGCTCGCCGAAGCGTCGCTGGCCGCGCTCGAGCGCCTGCAGGCCGAGCCGGAGCGCGTCGCGCAACTGCAGGCGCGCGGGCAGCAGTTCCTGACCGAGGCGCGCGCCGCCGGGCTGAATACGGGCACGAGCGCCGGGTTCGCGGTCGTGCCGGTGATCACGGGGAGCTCGCTGAAGGCCGCGCAATGGGCCAATGCGATGTTCGACGAAGGGATCAACGTGCAGCCGATCTTCTATCCGGCCGTCGAGGAAAAGGCCGCGCGCCTGCGCTTCTTCATCTGCTCGACGCACGAGCCGGAGCAGATCAGCCGGACGGTCGCCGTGTTGTCGCGCCTCGCGGGGCGCAGCGCGTGACGCTGGCCGGCGTATTCGCGCAAGCGGTGCCGCGCGCCAGTGAGCGCGTGCGGTTTCGTGCGGCGGACGCGGGTGATGCGGCGGCGTGCGCGCCGCTCGTCTTTGCATCCGGCGTGGCCGAATTCGGGTTCTTTCTCGGCGAAAGCGATGCACGCTGCATCGCTTTCCTGCAGCAGGCGTTCCGGTCGCGTTACGGGCGCTTCTCGTGGCGCCGGCATCGTGTCGCGGTCGCCGACGACGGCGCCGTGCTCGCCGTGATGGCGATCCACGACGGGCAGCAGACGATGTTCGACGACGTGCATGTCGTGTGGGCACTGGCGCGCTTTTTCGGTGTGCGCCGCACGATTGGCCAGTTGATGCGCGGGCTGATCCTCGAAACGGAAATTCCGGCGCCGAAGCGTTCGCAGATCCTCGTCGCGCATTGCGCAACCGACGAACGGCAGCGCGGCACGGGCGTATTCAGCGCGCTGTTTCGCGATGCGCTGGATACCGGCGCGTTGCCGGTGGACGGCAGCCGCGACGTCGTGCTCGACGTGCTGACGCGCAACGCGAGAGCTTGCGCACTGTACGAACGCCTCGGGTTCATTGCGCTGCCGCGGCCGCGCGCGCGTTCGCGCCGGTTGCCGCGGGAGCTTGATTCGATTCGGATGCGGCTTGATCGTCGTGGCCAACCATGACAGTGGGCCGGCGTGGCGTAAGGCAGACAGTTCGTACCAGTATCAGCCGTTCAACGGCAATTTCTGCATGATTGCGTGCACACATTCCAGCGGACTTGCCTCGCCCGTGCGCACATGCACGTCGGGCAATGCCGGCTTTTCATAGCTCGATTCGATGCCGGTGAACTGCCGGATGGCCCCTTGCCTTGCCAGCGCATACAGCCCCTTGGGGTCGCGCGCTTCCGCCACATCCAGCGCAACGTCGACAAAGACTTCGAAAAACATGCCCTGCGGAAAACGCGCGCGCGCTTTGGCGCGTGCCTCCTGAAACGGCGAGATCAGCGCGACGATGACGATGAGCCCGGCATCCACCATCAGGCGCGCGACTTCAGCCGTCCGACGAATGTTCTCGTGGCGGTCGGCATCGCTGAATCCCAGGTCCTGATTCAATCCTTCGCGAAGCTGGTCGCCGTCCAGCAGAAAAGTCCGACGGCCGCGCGCATCGAGTTGTTCCTTCAGTAGATTCGAGAGCGTCGATTTCCCGGCACCGGAGACACCGGTGAGCCATACCACGAAGGCATGGTCCTGCTTCATGCTGGAAAGCACGGATTGATTACCCGTCAGCATGACAGGAAGAGGGTTTTGGAGATCTTGAGTCATCTCGGAGTCGATGTGCCGGGAACTGCGTTGTTACTTTTTGTGATACGGATTCATCCGTCGGCGAATTGTAACCTTCCTTTTCAAAAATAGTAACTTGAATATTTTAATCAGGAATAAGGCCTTCGTCTTCAGTTGGCGCAACGGCGTGCGTATCCGATCCGCTTGGTAAGCCTTCGACATGAAATGTCTCTACAATCATGGTTCGAACTGGACGGGACGAGCAACGAAGCTGATGGCATTGAAAGCGCTGGAACTGACGCAGGAAGAACGTACAAAGCTTGAAGCGATGGCGAGAAGCCGTCGTGATTGGCGAATACGAGACCGGTCGCGGACGATTCTGATGTTCAGCGACGGCGTGCGAGCGAAAGAGATCGCCAGACGACAGGAACTGACGTTGGAGGCGGTGTATGAG
>NZ_NKFM01000068.1:0-26242 GCF_002223085.1 Burkholderia sp. HI2714
GCGATGCTGTAGTACGCGCCGTCGGCAATCACGCAGTCGACGGGCGCATCGATCGCCAGCACGGCGGGCAGGCCCGACGCGTCGGACACCGTGGTTTCGGTGATCGAAATCGCGTGCATGTTCATGTTGTCAAACGAAGAAAAGTTGATACGAATTTCTACTAAAGTTGAGACTTTCACGATCAAGCGACGAAAACCGGATGAATGAGCCTTATGTGGCAAGGGTTTTCGGTCGATTGAAGTAAAAATGCAACTATTCGGATTAGTGATCGCGGCTGGGATTCGCTGTTTTCGTCGGTCACGCGCCACAACACTTCTTGTGCTTCTTTCCCGATCCACATGGGCAGGGATCATTTCTGCCCACCTCCGGTTCGGCCTTGGTGGGCGCCACGAGACGTTTGCCCATCGCCTTGATGAGCGTATCGCGATGCGAGAGAGGCTTGAGGTATCGTGGATGTCGCTGACAGAACGCGGCCCACAGTTGCTCGAGACGCGCGCGGTCGCGAACCGTCTCAGGCTCGATGCGGATGTTGCCGCCCAGATGAACATTGACGTGCCCCGGCGAGGACGTTTCTCCGGGAAGGACCGGCTCGAAGTGCAGGTTCACTTCCGCGCAGTCGCAAGTGGGATTCGGGCAATGGAAATCGAGCTAATCTCGGAACTGGTGTACAGCGGCGGGCGGGGAATATGAGGAAGGCGGTGGCGGTTGGCTGAGAATGTTGCTTTCTCAGGGTAACAAACCAGCAACCGAACTCCACCACCATGGCGAAACGTACGCAGGAAGAGAACAACCGTCAAGCAGCAGCAACGGAAATGAAGGGGCCGCGGGGCCTGGACGATCTGATCCAGCAAGGCGCACGGAAAATCATTCAACAGGCGATCGAGGCGGAATTGGCGGCATTGCTCGAACGGTATTCGAACGTGAAGACGCTGGAGGGTCGGCGTGCAGTCGTGCGTAACGGCTACTTGCCCGAGCGCGAGATTGTCACGGCCATCGGCCCGGTGCCAGTTCAAGTGCCGAAAGTGCGCGACCGCTCGGGCTCGGGCGTGAAGTTCAATTCGAGCCTCGTGCCGCCGTATGTGCGGCGCTCGCCGCGGGTGTCGGCCGCGCTGCCGTGGCTCTATCTGCGCGGCGTCTCGACAGGCGATATGAGCGAGGCATTGAGCGTGCTGGTAGGTGAAGACGCCAAGGGGCTCTCGCCGAACGTCGTGGTGCGGCTGAAGGCGCAATGGGCCGAGGAGTTTGAGCAGTGGAACAAGCGCGATCTGAAGCACGCGCGCTGGGTCTATTGGTGGGCCGACGGCATTCATACCGGCGCGCGTAGCGAGGACAGCGACGGCCAATGCCTGCTGGTGATCATCGGCGTGAAACCGGACGGCAGCAAGGAGCGCGTGGCCATCGCCGACGGCTATCGGGAATCGAAGGCATCGTGGCGGGAGCTGCTGCTCGATCTGAAGGCGCGTGGCTTGCAGGCCGGCCCGCTGCTGGCAGCGGGTGACGGCGCGATGGGCTTGTGGGCCGCGCTCGAAGAAGTGTTCCCGCAGACCAAGCAACAACGCTGCTGGTTCCACAAGATCGGCAACGTGCTCAACGCCTTGCCGAAGGCCCAGCATGGCCGCGCGAAAACAGACCTGGCGCAAATCTGGAATGCCGCCACTCGTGCCGAGGCACTCGTCGCCTTCGAGCGATTCATCGCGACGTATGGCGCCAAGTACCCGAAGGCCGTCGAGAAGCTCACCAAGGATCGCAACGAACTGCTTGCGTTCTACGACTTCCCGGCAGAGCACTGGCAGCACCTGAGAACAACCAATCCGATTGAGTCGACGTTCGCCACCGTGCGCCATCGCACGAGCCGCGCGCGCAATTGCCTTTCGCGCGCGACGTTCCTCGGCATGGCGTTCAAGCTTGTTGAATCGGCCGAGCAGTCATGGCGTCGCATTCGCGGCGCCGAAAGAATCGAACAGCTTCTGAAGGGCGTTCCCTTCGAGGATGGCGTTCCGGTGATCGAAAGCGCACCGGCTCAGCAACCGCTTGCCGCTTGATCATGCTCTGCCCGCGCATACACCAGACTTGACATTAACTCATGGAAATCCCAGACCTCGTAGACATGATCATCGAGCACGTATAGGTCTTGCCTGACATCCTCGTACACCTCGTGCCAGGCCAGTTGCTCTCCGCGTTGCCAACCGTGAATCTTTCCGGGGGCGGTGAGCGCTGCCTCGACAGGGTCGGACAGGCCCTTGCCGCGATACCAGAGGCGTCCGATGGCATCGAGCAGTTCACCGTCGATGTGGCCCACAATGGCGGCGACCTCGGGATGCTGCGCCAGATCCAGTCGTTCGTCGCTGTGCGGTTGCAGCGCTTGCGCGGTGTCGATATCCAGGCCAAACACGATGAGATCCGCGCATGTCCGGGCCACCTCGCGATATTGCTTATCCTCGGCCATCCATGCCTGCCAGACGGGCACGCCTCGCGCTTCGAGCGTTTCTCGTCCTTCGTGCGTTGCTAGCACCAGCGCGCTGCGGCACGGGCATCGCGGCGTCGGACATGTATGCACCCAGATCCAGGACGAGTCGGTTTCAGCCAGCCTGAACAGGCCATCATCGGGCGAGAGCCGGGTTGTTCTCTGATTCATGTTGGCGTCTCAGTCAAGAATATCGAGGCCGTTGTCGGCGCACCATTGCCTCAGTGCTTTTTCAACCGAGTTGGCCTCAAACGCATACCAGCGCTCCAGAACGCCTTTGTGCTCGAGTAAATCCTTGAAGCACGCGTAAGCCCCTTGCCGTCGGAAAAATCCTTCGACCTGATCGAAACGCGCAGGCAATTGCTCCGCGGTAAAGCGCAGGACGAGACTTCTGCCAAGATCGAGCTCGTTCTTATGCGGTATCGCGAGGTAGTGATTTGAAGTTTCGATATCCTCAGGAAGGTCTTCGTCGAACGCGTCGCTGGAATCAGAAGTCCACCAGACCTGGCCCGTCTCGAGCGAGATATACGCGTGGTGCTCCATCGGCGCGCCATAGCTGACGAAGTCAAAGGCCGCGGAGAGATCATCGTATTTGACGGCAACCATGACGTCGCGCTCATTTGGACGTTTTGGATTTTTGCCGGGATGTCGGCGTCGCCCGCGAACGGGCGGGCGATTGTTGCGAGGCGGTCGAACGGGTCACCTTCGACGTGTCCACGCGTGCCTTGCCAGTGGGCTTTGCCGGAACGACGGACTTGGCCGCTGCTCTGGGCGCCGCCGCTTTGCCTTTCGAGGTCGATTTCGCACTCGCGATCGGTTTCGATGGGGGCGATGATGTGGGAACCGGGCTCGTTCGCGGGGCTGATTGCTTGCCTGCCCGTTTGCGGGCGGCAGGTGGTGCCTGGAGCGACTCGGTGTCGATCTCGATGCCGAATACGTCGCCCAAGGCCGCGTGGTCGAGGACCTTGCCCGACGCCGGCGCGCTTCTCGTTCCGGACAACCCGGCACCTGTGCTGTTGACGAGCTCGGCGGGATCTACGCCCCGGAGCGTGAAAAGCAGCTCGGGCTGCTGGTCGAGCCGGGCGCCGATACCATACAGCACCGCGGCGACATGCTTACACATCGACGCCCAGTCCAGGCAACTGCAACCGAACTGGATATCCTTCGGTGACGGAAAGAGTCCCGTGCCCGGCTTGCAGATCCGCTCCATCACGGCGCTCGACAGCTTGCCTTGCAGCAGTTCGACCATCGAATCGATCGATGACGCACATTCGGTGCTCAACGCACGCCAGTGTTGATTGCCACACGCCGCGACGTCGATCTTGATGGTGTAGAGGCTCGATCCCATGACCTGCGCGTGAATTTTGCCCGCCGTGATTTGCAGATCGATCACCGAACCGTTGCGCACGTAGGTGCGCCCGCGCGGCAAGCGGTTGTCGTAGTCGCTGTAGCGCTCCAGGTTATCGCACCACGCTTTGCCCCAGAAGGTTTTCGCGATGGCGCCGCCATACGGCGGGATGGGCGACAGCGTCTTGCCGGCCTTGATCGCCTTGGCGACCAGCTGTTCGGCTTTTCTCCGGCGTTCAGCCACCGAAACATAAGGTTTCCATCCACCGTAGTAGCCCATCACATTCCCTTTCCGTGGTCAGTTTTCCTGCGCGCAATGGATATCGAGCTTGACGAGATCGAGCAACTCGCGATCGCTCATCTCGGTTAGCAGCAGCTCCGTGCCCCCTTCGAGCACGTCCTTCACCAGCTGTTGCTTGGTTTCGATCAGTTGGTCGATGCGGTCCTCGACCGTGCCCCGGCACACGAACTTGTGTACCAGCACGTTCTTACGTTGGCCGATCCGAAAGGCCCGGTCCGTCGCCTGATTTTCCACGGCCGGATTCCACCAGCGATCGAAATGAATCACGTGAGAAGCGGCCGTGAGATTCAACCCCGCTCCGCCCGCCTTGAGCGACAGCACAAAGAAGGGCGTCAATTCGTCTTCCTGAAATTGCTTGACCAGCTCGCGTCGTTTTCCGACCGGAGTGCCACCATGCAGAATCAATCCCTCGCGGCCGAACAGCGATCCGAGAAACGCTGCCAGGGGCTCGGTGGTTTCGCGAAACTGCGTGAAGATCAGCACTTTCTCCTGTTTCGCGGCAATCACCTCGACTAGCTCTCGTAGGCGCGCAAATTTGCCGCTGGCTTCGGGCTTCCATGCCGCGTCGCCGAGCCACTGGGACGGATGGTTGCATATTTGCTTGAAGCGCATCAAGTAGCTCAACACGATCCCTTTGCGCTCGATGCCTTGTGCGCCGTCGAGCGCGGCGGCAAGGTCCTTGACCGCGCGCTCGTACAGCGCGGCCTGAACGGGGCTCAGGTGACACCAGGCTTTGAGCTCGGTTTTTTCCGGAAGATCGGCGATGACGTGTTTGTCCGTCTTCAGGCGGCGCAGAATATACGGTCGCACGAGCGAACGAAGCGGACCGAAGTGCCCGGCTTTCGCAAGACGCTTGCTGAATCCGGCAAAATCCTTCGCCGAGCCCAACAATCCCGGATGCGTGAAATCGAAGAGGGACCACAGGTCCGCCAGACGGTTTTCCACCGGGGTGCCCGTCAGTGCGATGCGCGCCTGCGCCTGAAGCTTCTTGACCTGCTGGGTCTGTCTGGTGCCGGGGTTCTTGATCGCTTGCGCTTCGTCGACGATCGCGAGGCGCCAGCGGATCGTCGCCAGCGCCGGTTGACGAAGCAGCGCGCCGAAACTGGTGATGACAAGGTCCGTGTGTGCAAGCCGGACGTCATCAAGGTCGTGAAGTTCCTCGGCGGGCGTGACGGACGGGTGGGCAACAAGCACGCGCAAACCGGGCGTAAAGCGCTCCGCTTCCGCAGCCCAGTTGGCCAGCAGGGATGCGGGCGCCACGAGCAGGCTGGGACGTGGATCGGGCTGTTCGCGCTTGAGGATCAGGAGCAGCGCGAGAATCTGGATCGTTTTGCCGAGCCCCATGTCATCGGCCAGGCACGCGCCCAGCTCAAGCCGGCTGAGCAGGTAGAGCCACTGCACGCCCGCGTGCTGGTACGGACGAAGCTGCGCGCGCAACCCGGGGCCGGGTTCGACGCGCGCCAGGCCTTGCGGCTCGCGCAGGTTCTGAAGAGTCTCGGCCAGCCAGGGGCCGGCCACGACCTGCGCCCAGTCGCGTTCTTCAGGCGCTTCAGCATCATCGCCCGACATGCCAGCCAGCAGGCGCAGCGCGTCGTTGAGCGGCAGCCCCGATTGCGCGGCGTGTTCGAGGTCTTCGAAGCGTTGCAGCAGGCGGCCAAGCTTTTGGGTATTGACCTCGATCCAGCGGCCACGGATCCACTGCAGGCCGTCGGCGCCCTTGAGCAGACTTCGGACTTCGGCAGGGCTTAACGGTTCGCCCTCGAGCGAGACTGTCAGGTTGAAATCGAGCAACGCATCCTTGCCGACGAGCGACGGCGGTTTCGTGCCGACACTGGCCGTGACGCTCGGCCGGGCGGGACGGCCCGTCGTCCAAGTACCGGGCAGCCGGACGATGATGCCCGCGGCCTCGAGCGCCGGCAAATCGTTGAGCAGGTGCCAGGCATCGGCCGGGGTCCAGCGCAGCGGATGATAGATCTCGCGCGATTCGAGCATGGAGCGCACCCAGTCGCAGCGCTCGGCTGCCCGCTGAACGGGAACTAGCAGCGACAGGAGCTGCGCCTTGTTGCGCGCGCCGGCGAATTCCTCGAGTGAGCGCGACAGGGGCTGATGCTGGGTCTTGCCATGCGCGGAGAGGCGCGCAGTATAGGTCGCCAGAAAGGCAAAGGGAGCGTCGGGGTCCTTTCGATTCTCGGCAAGGTTGAAGTAGACGCGCCCCACCAAATTCCAGGTGGGGTGACGTGACTTGAGAAAGGCCTGAAGCGAGCTCCCAGTCTCGCCCATCTCCTGCCGCAGGGCGGTGTCGATCTCCCCCCACATTGTCGCGAGCACTTCCGGCGTGAGATATTCGACGCCCGTCATGGGGGGCGCATCGTCGATCAGCCTCCCGAGGGCCGTGGTGTCTGGCGTGGCGACTGCCATGTGCCCATCTTCGGCCGTCGTGCATAACGCGGTGACGTAACGCACGGCAAAGTCGCGCCACCATGCCCACGCGGGCGGCAGTGCGCGTCCGATTGCGGTGCTGCCGAGGTAAAGTAGGCCGTGGCCTGCGCCAGCGTGGAAGGCGTCGCCGAGTGCGAGGTCATCCGACAGTGAGGGAGCATCGGGTTGCGGCACGGCGAGAAGATGGCCTGCCGGCGTGATGTTGGGCGCAAGACGATCCGTTTCGTTCGAAGGCATGATGGTCGAGGGAGGTGTCACCAGGAGAGCGGAAATCCTCATCAGCCGGGCCGCTGCGGCGCACCGCGTGAACGGAATGCCTCGGCGATCTGCCGGTCGCGCTTGAGGTCGTCACCGTGCAGGTACATCGAGGTCGTCGCGATCGACGCGTGGCGCAGGTTATCGCGCACGCTGGTGAGCTCCGCGCCATGTGCGAGGGCATGACTCGCATGCGTGTGCCGCATCCAGTGGGGGCTGGCGCGGCGCAACTTTTCCGTGAGGTCCGGATGATCATCGTTCAGTACATCGGCGGCCTTCAGGAAGAACCGACGCATCACGCGCCACAGGTGCGCGCCGGTAATGCCGACGCTCCCGTCATCGCCGAGACTGGCGAGGATCGGCGTGGTCGGGTTCCAGCGTTCCCGCGTGAGCGGCAGGCGCCGCTCGAGCAGATACTGGTCGAGCGCACTGGTGGCCAGCGGTGGCAGCGCCACCCTGCCGGGCTTGCCGCCTTTGCCAATGAGATGGAGCCACGGTTCGCCGCGTTCGCCGGGGCGAATGTCGCGCAACACGGCACCGACGAGCTCGCTTGCGCGCAGGCCCGTCGCGTAGCCGAAGTCCAGCAGGAAGCGCAGCCGCTGCGCGGCCGGCCCGGACCAGCCATACGACCATTCTAGACCGTCCGCGACGGCCCGCAGCAGCAGCCACTCGCCTTCGGAGAAGCCGCGCGCGGTATCGAGCGCCGGGCGCATCGCGTGGCCGCGCACCTTGACGCCGGCGAACGGGTTGGCCAGCACGTAGCGCTGCTCGATGAGCCAGCGCAACAGCGCCGAGAGGACCGTCAACGCGTAGGCGGTCGAGCGTGCCGACAGGCCGCCCGTGAAGGGGCGCCATTCAACCGAGTCGCGTGGTCGCGGCGGACCCACCCAGCGCTCGCGCGGTATGGGACGCCGCACGAAGGCGCGGTACGCGATCGCATCGTCGGTCGTGAGCGACGACAGCGCGCGGCCACGCTCGACGATGGCCCAGAGGATCAGCCGCTCCGCCTCCTTGCGATAGGCGCGTTGCGTCGTCGCCGTCTCGTGCAGCGCGAGCCAGGCCTGCACCGCTTCGTAGTCGTTTGTTGCGTTGAGTGTGCACGCATCGCGCGGCGCCCTGTGCGTGCCCTGCGAGCCGTTGACCTCGTGCGGGAGGCGCAACCGTTCCCACGGCACGATACCGGCTGGCTGGGCAATCGTAATCAACGCGCGAGCACGTTCGGTCAAGGCAGGGCGCGCGGCAAAAAAGGCTTCGATGGCTTGCGCGCCAGCCGCCCCGAGCCCCTTGATCCTAGTCCACCATTGACGCCGGCGCGGAATGCGTACGGTCAGGTCCGCGAGCGTGCGGATTCCGTGAGCATGCAGCGCGTTGACCGTGCGCGGCGCGAGCCACAGCGCGACGTCGTCGGTGACCTGCGGCTGCGGTGCAGGCAGGGATTGCAGCGTCCTGATTGCCCGCTCGACCGCACCCGCACGGTCGTGTCGTTCCGCCATCGTGTGTTCGAATACGGCGGCCAGATCAGGCCTATGGCGGCTGTGTGCAAAGGCAACCAGTTGCCGACGGATATTCCCGATGAGACCGCGCGAGGATTCACCGGCTGTCCTGCGTCCGGACAGGTAGCGGGCCACCGCGGCGCGCGAGGACAGGCCCGCATACCATCCGCGCAGTGCGGCAAGCGAGTCGGCATCGGGGAAACCCCGATCGACGCAGCCCTCGGTCAGACGCGTTTTCATGAAGTGAGCTTACGGATCATGATGTCAGTGATTCGATAATATTAATTATCTCACTACAACTTATTTTTCGATATTTCGCTGAGCGGAAAAGGCTGTGCACCGCCCTGAAAATGCTGGTGCAGCCCCGCCAGCTCAGAGGGCCGCACAAGTTGCGCATGAAACAGATATTTTCCACGGGCGCGCATGAACATCACGATGCGTGACCATGCCCAGGCTGATCTCGCCAGGTCTTCCGATAGCCAGACGAACATCTGGTCCCGCCAACGATCAGTTGGAACATGAACGGGACGGTGTGGTGCGTGGGCCAGCCACCCGGTCAGGCCAACGGCTGGCATCGAAGGCGCGTCGACTGGTGAGTATATTCGGGAGAAACCGTACCAGCTGATTGACCAGCCCAGTGCAGTGGCATGATCTGCGTCCATGTCCTGAGTGTGGATGACAACTTCATCGCAGCGATTTGCCCCGGGCATACGTACGGGGAGAATTCCTCGGGTATCACCAAAGAGTGCGTGCCCAACATGCTTCATAACCTGTTCGTACGCCAGAAAATCGTTGCCGAAATGTGGCCAGTCGTCACGGGCATAGGGCATCGTGCCGGTTTGCCTATCTTCGTCTGGCAACGAAAGAACCTGATTTCCCCACGTTATGGCGACTTCGCTGGAAGGTCGCTTCAGCAGTTCCATCGGTGACGGAGGAGGTACCTCGTAAAGTCGGTTCAAGAGCCGGATATGCCGGGCCCGGCATGCCATCCGGATTTCGATTCCCGCCGCCGGCGGAGAGACGAACCTGCCCGTTACCTGATCACGTGGCTGGGACGGCGTGATCGCGACGGGCATCATCGTGTCAGCGACATGGACCTGCCAGCGTCTGAGGATCCGGGCCGCGCGGCCGGTAATCGGCACACAACGTCCGGCGGGCCGATCCAACACCGGCACCCATGACGTGCGGCAGTGAACGCACGACAACGGGTGCGTCGCCATACTGCTGTTGAGAGCATACGGGATGACCGCAGCGCATTGCCGGCAGCCGCGCCGCAAACGACATCGATGCACAGGACATCGTTCGACAAATCGCCACTGAAACCACGCCGCGTGGAAACCCAGATCGAGGCACGCGGGACAATAGCGCAATTCGGTGGTCGCCCATGTCAGTGCCGGGTGGCCCGTGAAAAGACAGAATCCGTCGAGTGCTGAAGCTTCCGGAATCTCAAGGATGCTGGAGAGCCGGGAGGGCACAAATGGATCGGCTCGCCGAAGGTCCACGCCGGTAGAACATGCTTCGTCGGATCGTACGGTCACGAGGCCGACCAGAGCGTGCAGCGACAGCCGGTTGAACAGCGAGAATTTCGACAGCCGCATCCACATTGACTCGCCGTCGCTGCTCCACTCGGGGCGGGTCGTGTAGCGCGCCGGGGTGGTGCGCGTCGGCAACACCAGCGACGGCCAGCAGTGGCCGTTCCAGTCCGGCGGTGCGGCAGCGCGGCTGATATTCATGACGGGGCGCGCTGCTCAGCGCCGCGTGATCGCGGACAACATGGGGCGGCCCGCCTTTTGCGCCACCACATAGCGACTACGTTCGACCATCTCACTCCAGAACAGGCCGTCGAACTTCAACGTTTCGCTGTCGCGGGCTGAACTGAGCAGCAATGCGGCTTCGACCGCGGCTGTGAAGTATTTCATCGGGATCTCCGCCGGGCCGTCCAGGTTCGCCTTGATGTGGGCGTCCTCGAACGCATCCCATAGCCGGGCGGCGGATTCCGCGATACGCAGGCCCGCAGCGTACGCCTTTGGCACGAAGAATCGCACGTAGTTCCAGCCCGAGTTCGCGGGATATTCGCCGTTGTCATAGGCTGAGAGCACGGCCGCGCATTCGGCAGCGGAGACAATCCCCCGAAACGTGAGCTCCTCGACCATGAATCGCGCGACAATCTGTTCCTTGTCCTGCGACTGGAAAACCGATTTCTGGGCGAGCAGTTGCGGTTGTCCGACCAGAAAGGTGAACAGGCGCAACGCGTTGTTCTCCATCTCGTCGTGCAGGTCACGCAGCCATTCATATTCGATTTCGCGCAGGTTCTGCGCTTCGTCGGCGAATAGAACGACACGATCATCGCCCTTGTTGTCGGCCACCTGTCGCAGCTTGTGCAGCAGGCGGCCGCGCAGTGCCGCTTTGGAGGCGCCGCTTTGCGCAGGATGCTTGACGGTGTGCAGCAGCGCTGAAAAGAAATTGTTCTCTGATGCCGTTTGCGAGCGGGCGCAACGCATCGTGTAGACGGAGATCTTAGGGTGCCGGAGTTCGAGATCCCGGCGCAGGAACTCGATGGCGTAACTCTTTCCGATCCGGGGGCGACCGTGTATCAGTGCCCCGGTGATATAGAGAAACAGGCATTCATCGATGAGCGTGCGAAAGGCGGCAATGGACGGCGTGGGAACCCTGTAGATGCGCCGGCGCAGCGGATGTTCGTCGAGGGCCGCCGGTCGGTGAATGTCGTTGGACATGCAGGTTCTCCCTGTCAGCGGTTTTGCACCTTCAGATCGCCAAGATCAACGGGCACCACCACCGCATCTGCCTGTCGTTGGCGCGTGGGTGTGGCCGGCGGCTGGGACGCCGCTGCCGGCGCAGCGTCTGGTCCGCCGGAAGGTGCGTCCTGCGCAAGTTGCATAACGGCCGTGGCCTGTTTGCGACGGTGTTTCCTGATTCGCCGCTGGGCTTCGGAAAACACATGCACCGGATCCTGCTCGCCGGCAAACCTGAGCTTGCCTGCGGATTTCGGTGATGGTGATCAGCCGTTTCGGCGAACGTGATCAGTTTGGAAGGTGGTGTTGCGCGGTCAATGGATTATAGCGAAGGTGATCACGATCAGGATGCGGAGGACTGCTTGGCGTTGGTCTTTCGCATCGACTCGCCCTTCAACGGTAGCTTGTGGGCCTGATGGACGAGCCGGTCGAGGATCGCGTCGGCGAGCGTCGGATCCTGCAGCCAGGCGTGCCAGTGTTCCAATGGCAGTTGGCTGGTAATGATCGTGGAGCGCGTGCCAACGCGATCGTCGAGCACTTCGAGCAGATCGTTTCGGGCACCCTGATCGAGATCCTGCAGCCCCCAGTCGTCGAGCAGCAGGACGTCCATCTTGGCGAGCTGCGCGAGCCGCCGTGTGAAGCTGCCGTCGCCGTGGGCGATCTTCAATTCCTCGAACAGCCGGGCAACGCGGACGTACAGCACGGAGAAGCCTTGTCGGCAGGCCTGCTGCCCGAACGCACAAGCGATCCACGTTTTCCCAGCGCCGGTCGGCCCCGTCAGGATGAGATTCTGCGCATTGCGGATCCAGTCGCAACCAGCAAGTGCGGCGACGACGCTCTTGTCGATGCCGCGGCTCTGCCGGTATTCGATGTCCTCGATGCAGGCCTGAGGATTCTTGAGTTTCGCAGACTTCAGCAGCCGTTCGAGCCGCCGAGTATCGCGCCAGGCGAGCTCGCGTTCGACGACCATACCGAAGCGCTCTTCGAACGACAGGCTGGTGCTGGCGGTCAACGCCGCTTGCTCCTCGAACGCGCGGGCCATGCCGTCAAGCTTCAGGGACTTGAGCTGGGTTAAGGTTTGCTGCATCAACATCGCGACCTCCTTGGGTCAGTGGTAATAGTCGGGCCCGCGCACGTTCTCGTGATCGGGCGAATGCCATTCGGTGAGCGGAATCGGGAGCATCGGCTGGCGGTCCAGGCCGGACTCGAGGATCGACAGAACGGAGCGGCGAGTCGGTGAACCGATCACGAGCGCCCGCTGGCAGGCTGCTTCCAGCCGTTCCTTGCCGTACTTGCGCGAGAGCGACAGCAATCCGAGGCACGCGCGGTACCCCATCTCGGGGTGCGGCCGGTTGGTCAACAGGTGTTTGACGATCGCTTCGGCGCCGGGACCGACGGAGGCGCCCCAGTTCAGTAATCTCCCGGGTGTCCATTCCATGTGGGCGCGGTGTGCCGCCGGCATGTGGTCGGGCAACGTCGTATGCTTGTTCCGGAGTCGGCTGCGGGCGTGGGCGGCGACGCGCTTGCCGCGGTGCAGGATCTCGACCCCATGGCGCGTCACGCGAGCATAGACTTCCTGGCGCACGAGGGCGTGCGGGACGCTGTAATAGTGGTGATCGACTTCGACGTGGTAGTCGATGTTGACGCGGCACTTCACGAAGGTCGCAATCTCGTAGCGGCGTGCCGGCAACGGGCGCAGCGCCGGCTGATCGAGTCGCTCGAACCATTCGCGACGGTTGCCGTCGAGCTTCTTGAACGGTCGTTGGTTCAGGTCGGCGATCAGTTTTCCGATCGCCTTGTTCAGCTCGGCCAGGCTGTAAAAGCGGTGGTTGCGCAGCCGTGCGAGGATCCAGCGCTCGACGATCTGTACGCCGACCTCGACCTTCGCCTTGTCCTGCGGCTTGCGCGGCCGCGCCGGCAACATGGCGGTCGCGTAGTGGTTCACGAAGTCCTGCGTGGTGTTGCCCAGCACCGGTTCGTACCGATCGGCCTTGGCGATCAATGCCTTGGGGTTGTCGGGCACCAGCAGCTCGGGAACGCCGCCGTAGAATTCCAACGCGTCGATCAGGCTGCCGATCCAGTCGGGCATGGCCTCGGAACGCGTCGCACATGCATAGGTATAGTTCGAGGCGCCGAGAACGGCCACGAACACGTGGGCCTTGAACGCGACGCCGCCGTCGCGGCCGAGGATCGGCACGGTTTGCCCGGCGAAGTCGGCGAACAGCTTCTCGCCGGCGCGGTGTTGCTGGCGCATCGAGCGCTTCAGCGCCGCAGCCCAGTCCTTGTACCGCTGGCAGAACTGCGTATAGCGATAGGTGCGTTGGCCTGGGTGAGCCTCGACGTACTCCTCCCAGAGCAGTTGCAGCGTCACGCCCTTGCGGCGCAGGTCGCGGTGCATCGCCGCGTAATCCGGTTCGACCCGCCGGGTCGGGACCGCGGTTTCCTCCGGCAGGTCCAACCTGATCTCGAGCTCGTCGTCGGCCAGCGGTTCGACAGCAGCCCAGTCGAGCCCCGCCGCGCTGGCGCGCGCGGCGTATGCCGAGATGGCGCCGACGCTGATGCCGATCGCGCGGCTGATCTGGCGGTGCGACAGGCCGCACGCCCACTTCAGCCGCAGTACTTCCTTCAGTTTGCGCATGCTCATCCGATGTGCCGGCATCAACCTGTCCCCTAAAAAGAGACAAGGCTAACGCCCGTCGTAAATCACATGCGCAACACCACCGCCGAGCCGGAACGGCTATCCCGTTTCGGTCGCGTGATCAGCTGTTTCGGTTCGCTGATCACTCATTCCGGGAACGTGATCACCCATTTCGGCAGGATGATCGCTCGTTTCGGAAACCGGTGATCAGCGATCACCTTCGACCGAAACAACCGATCACCATCAATCGGAACCACTGATCACGTTCAACCGAAATCGCTGATCACGTTCGCCGAAATACGCACTTGCCCAGTCGGCGCTGTCGCAGGATATGTTTGCGCAGCCGCATGGTGTGCCGGCTATAGCGCCAGCCCTCCAGGACGGCAAGGCGGCCGAGCTCGGCTCCGTTGGGCAGGTAGGCCCATGCCTCACGCATGTCGGCGGGATTCGGATAGACGCGGATTTTTTCACCGTTGAGCCCGGACGTGCGCTGCATGACCTCATTGCTGTACCTCGCGCCGTAAAGGCTGACATAGGGCGCGACACCGCGCGCCACGCTGCCTCGTACCGTGCACAGATGAACCGGCTGCAACTGGTGCGTAAGCGGCTCGGCTGGGCCAGTCCCCCATTCGCGCGCGCGTGAGGCATGATGGTGATGGCGTGGAGGAGTCCCCTGACGATCACGCGGTTGAGGGTGTAGGGGGAGTGGCCGGCTTCAGTTTGTCTGCGACGTTCCAGGGCAGCAAGTCGTCGATGCGGGAGATCTTGTGGTCCGCGATATGGGTCAGGACGTATTCCAGGTAGGCGCGCGGGTTGATTCCGTTGAGCTTGCACGTCCCGATCAAACTATACATCGCAGCAGCCCGCTCGCCCCCGCTGTCGGAGCCGACGAACAGATAGTTTTTGCGTCCGAGCGCGACACAGCGCAGGGCGTTTTCGGCAAGCACGTTGCTGATCTCGGCACGACCGTCCTCGCAGTAGAGCACGAGCGCCGCCCAGTGGTTCAGCGAGTAGTTGATCGCTTTGGCGAGCGCGGACTTCGTCGACAGCGTCGTGAGTTTCGCCCTGATCGTCGCTTCGAACTTCGCGAGCAACGGCTTGGTCTTTTCCTGCCTCACGCGCAAACGCTCGTCAGGCGCCCTGCCGCGGATGTCGGCTTCGATGCTGTAAAGCTCGCCGATCATCTCGAGCAGTTGCTGGGTATCCGGTGTCGGCGTGCGCGCGTGAACATCGTATATGTACCGCCTCGCGTGATCCCAGCATGCCGCTTCCTGGATTTCGCCGCTCGCGTACAACTGATCGAACCCGGCGTAAGCATCGGCCTGCAGGATTCCGTGGAATGCGGCGAGCCGGGTTTGAGGGTGGACTCCTTTGCGATCCGACGAGAAGTCGAACCATACCGCAGCCGGGTCAGTCGAGCCCGAGCGGTGATCGTCGCGCACGTAGACCCAGAATCGGCCGGTCGCCGTCTTGCCGTTGCCTGGCGCGAGCACCGCGACCGGTGTGTCGTCAACGTGCACCTTTCCGGGGACCAACGCGTAGCGCTGGATCGCTTCAACAAGCGGCCCGCAGAGCTCGGCGATCTGCCCGATCCAGCGGCCCATGCTGGCACGATCCAGCGTCACGCCGTCGCGTGCCGCGATCTCCGATTGGCGGTACAGCGGCTGGTGATCGGCGTACTTCGATACTGCAATATCGGCCAGCAGGCTCGGATGGGCGATGCTGTGCTCGATCGGCAGGCTGGGCATCGCGGGCTGTTCGATGTGACCGCAATCAGGACAGCACAGCTTGTGGCGGATCGTGCGGATCACTTTGAACGCGGCCGCCACGCGGGCGAGCTGCTCGGATACATCCTCGCCAAGTCGCTGCATCGTCGTCGCGCACTTGGGGCAAGCCGGATCCGGCGTGAGTTCGATTTCGTCACGCGGCAAGTGCGGCGGCAGCGGCTCTCGCGTGGGCGCTCGATCGGGTGGTGCCTTCGACGTCTTGTCTCGGTGCCCTCGCGTCTCGGCTGCCCCCTGGCCGGCCGTCAGGTCTTCCAGCTGCGCCTCGAGTTTATCAATCTGCCGGGCCAGTTTCTCGGACTTGCTCCCGAAGTACATTCGCCTGAGCTTGTCGATTTGCGCCTTCAGGCGTTCGATTTCGTCGTCGCGGGCAGCGATCTCCCGCACCATGTTTGCGATCGATGCTTGCTGTTCAAGCAGCGACGCCTGCTGCGCGAGCACCAGGGCCTGGAGTTCAGCGACGGTGGTGGGAAGCGACGCATCTTTGGACATGCGTCGCAGTTTACGAGCCTTCGATGCGGTTTACAACATCGACAGCGCGGCGGTGCGGCGTGGCTGCCGCCAATCGATGCCCTCGAGCAGCATCGACAGCTGGGCGCTCGTCAGATGGATCTTTCCGCCGTCGGCCTGCGGCCAGATAAAACGGCCTCGCTCCAATCGTTTCGCGAGCAACCAGAACCCGTCGTCGGTCGCCCAAAGCAGCTTCACGAGATCGCCGCGGCGACCGCGGAAGATAAAGACGTTGCCGCCCAGCGGATTCTCTTCGAGCGCTGTCTGCACCTTCGCGGCCAGCCCCTGGAACCCACAGCGCATGTCGGTCACGCCCGCTGCAAGCCAGATGCGCGTACCCGCTGGAAAGCCGATCATCGTGATAGCTCGCGAATAAGCAGCTTCAGCGTTGCCGGCGATACATCACCGCGCAGACGAACCCGTGCCCGTTCAAACTCGATCTCGCAAACACCTTCTGCCAATGGCACGGTTTCCGAGGTCGTCTTCGCAGAGGCCGTGACCAAGGTCTCGTCGACGATACTCACCGGCAACAACGTCGGAATACCGTCGGTCGGTTTCTGGACTACATGTTCAGGGCACGGCGGACCAAATGCGCCCTCAAGATATTGGCGACGCCATCGGAAGAGCAAGTTGGCGTTGACATCGTTACGCCGGGCAACCAGCGACACCGATGCGCCTGGCTCGAACGTCTGCTCGACCAACGCTCGCTTGAATTCGTCCGCGAAGTTCGGTCGTTTGCTCGACTTCACGCATTTGGCGTCCGGTATCTCGTCCACTTTGGTTCCCACTAAAAAATTTAGTGGGAACTACGATACATTCGATCAGGCCCCGCGGGCGAACGGCCGCCCCGAGCCGCTTACGTATAGACCGCTCTTGGAATTCGATTCATTCATGCCTCCGTTTCTCGATTGTACGAAACGTTGGCTTCCATTTTTTCCGGCTGGCCTCAGCATTGAGCGTGCTGGTAGGTGAAGACGCCAAGGGGCTCTCGCCGAACGTCGTGGTGCGGCTGAAGGCGCAATGGGCCGAGGAGTTTGAGCAGTGGAACAAGCGCGATCTGAAGCACGCGCGCTGGGTCTATTGGTGGGCCGACGGCATTCATACCGGCGCGCGTAGCGAGGACAGCGACGGCCAATGCCTGCTGGTGATCATCGGCGTGAAACCGGACGGCAGCAAGGAGCGCGTGGCCATCGCCGACGGCTATCGGGAATCGAAGGCATCGTGGCGGGAGCTGCTGCTCGATCTGAAGGCGCGTGGCTTGCAGGCCGGCCCGCTGCTGGCAGCGGGTGACGGCGCGATGGGCTTGTGGGCCGCGCTCGAAGAAGTGTTCCCGCAGACCAAGCAACAACGCTGCTGGTTCCACAAGATCGGCAACGTGCTCAACGCCTTGCCGAAGGCCCAGCATGGCCGCGCGAAAACAGACCTGGCGCAAATCTGGAATGCCGCCACTCGTGCCGAGGCACTCGTCGCCTTCGAGCGATTCATCGCGACGTATGGCGCCAAGTACCCGAAGGCCGTCGAGAAGCTCACCAAGGATCGCAACGAACTGCTTGCGTTCTACGACTTCCCGGCAGAGCACTGGCAGCACCTGAGAACAACCAATCCGATTGAGTCGACGTTCGCCACCGTGCGCCATCGCACGAGCCGCGCGCGCAATTGCCTTTCGCGCGCGACGTTCCTCGGCATGGCGTTCAAGCTTGTTGAATCGGCCGAGCAGTCATGGCGTCGCATTCGCGGCGCCGAAAGAATCGAACAGCTTCTGAAGGGCGTTCCCTTCGAGGATGGCGTTCCGGTGATCGAAAGCGCACCGGCTCAGCAACCGCTTGCCGCTTGATCATGCTCTGCCCGCGCATACACCAGACTTGACATTAACTCCTTTCCCTTGACGACGACCTTCAACGCTTCCATATCGAGCATTGCTTCGGCCAGCAGTTTCTTCAGCCGGGCATTCTCCACCTCGAGGTCCTTGAGCCGGCGGGCTTCCGAGACTTCCATGCCGCCGAACTTTGCGCGCCACGTGTAGAACGACGCGTCACTGAACCCGTGCTTCCTGCACAGTTCCTTGACCGGCATGCCGGCCTCGGCTTCCTTCAGAAACCCGATGATTTGCTGTTCCGTAAAGCGCTTCTTCATGTTCGTCTTCTTCTCCGAAAACGAACTTTACTAGACTCCGGCTGGCCCTGTTTGTAGGGGGCAGGTCAAGGTTCCCGTACCGTCACGGAAGAAAACCACTCCTCCACCCAACAGCCTTTGCCACGCATTTGCAGCCGAAAGACTACCCACGGCAGCTCCGCGCCCTACCGATGACCGGTAGTAACAAAATTAGTTGTGTGGGCGCCCCGAGCGTAGAGCTTCGGCGCGATGTCCCGAAATGAAGGGTAACATAGTCCTTACTATGTTACCCTTCACTTTATTGGCCAAAATACCCCGTTTACGAGCGCATTCCCGCTCGTGCCTTGGCCGGCAAGGCGCGGCGGCCGGTCGCCGGCAAACGGCGTGACGCCACCGCTCCGCCACCGTCGGATCCCGGCCGCCGGTCGACGCGCGGGACTGTATCGAACAACACGGTTTTCGTATCCCTCTCCCCATCGCCCATGCCGATCGCCGACGACCCTGACGTGCTCGATGTCGAGTTTCGCGAATTGCCGGCCGCCCCCCGCCGGCCGACGTCGCCAGCAACAAAGCGCAAGGCGCGCTCGCGCGCAGCACACCGCGACGCCGCCGCGGAGCGCCGGATCGGTCTGCAGCACCTCGCCTTCTTCCGCGGCTATCTGGAAGGGCTGGATCTCGCCGAGCTGGCCGACCAGTACCTCGAGTTCGGCCGCGACGCGCGCAAGGCCGCCGCGACCCGCACCTGGCTGGTCACGGCATTCGTCGCCGCGGCGCGCAAGCGCCAGGACTTCGCGACCGCCCGACTGCTGGCGATCCGGCCGGCCGCGCTTGCCGCGACGCCGGCGTCCGACGCCGGGGCGCCCGCCGCGCCGTCGCTGGAGGATTTCGCGGCCGAGCACGACCCGGACGGCTTCTATACGGAAAAGGAGCTGCTCGACCTGTTCGCCGCCCGGCACGTGGGCGCGGATCGCGACGCCGGCGCGACCCTGCGCCGCCAGCGGCGCAACGCCCGCCTGCGCGCGCGGCAGATGGCGGCGCTCGAGGCGCTCGCACGTCTGGTGGTCGAGGATCCGCGCCCCGAGCACCACGTGCTCGGCTGGTTCGACACCGCCGTCGCGCTGCGCCTGGCCGACGTCGGGCTCACCACGATCGGCAAGCTGGTCGAGACCATCAACGCGGTCGGCTACCGCTGGTATCGACGCGTGCCGCGCCTCGGCGAGATCGGCGCCCGGCGCATTACCGCGTGGCTCGCCCACTACGGGGACGTCGCGGGCCTGCAGCTGGCCGCCGGCGTGCAAGTCCACCCGTCCGAGCGCACGCTACCGGGCCCGCCGCTCGCCGCAGCCGGCCCGGTCACCGCGATCGTGCCGCTCGAGCGTTTCTTGCTGCCGCCCGAACTGGACGGATCGCGCGGCGCGCATCGCAATCTGGTCAAGAACAACAGCCGCGCGAACAACGACCGCGAGGCGATCGACTTCTGGCTCGCCGACTACGAGAATCCGAACACCCGGCAACGCTACCGCACCGAAGCCGAACGGCTGCTGCTCTGGGCGATCTTCGTGAAACGCAAGGCGCTCTCGAGCCTCGACACCGACGATGCACGCGACTACATCAACGGCTTCCTCATCGACCCGCAGCCGGCCAGCCAATGGGTCATGACCGGCACCGCGCATCGCGGCGATCTTGGCTGGCGGCCGTTCCGCGGGTCGCTATCGGTCAAGAGCCGGCAGGACGCGCTGTCCGCGTTGAAGAAGTTCTTCGGTGAGCTGGTCGACGCGCAGTACCTGGATCACAACGCGTTCGCGAAGGTTCGTGTGTTCACCGGGTCGACGCACGACGCCGCCGGCAACGAAAGGCGCGTGGCCGTGAAGTCGCGTCTGCGGATTGAGCGCGGCTTGACCGCCGACGCTTGGCGCTTCGCGATGCGCGTCCTCGACGCGATGCCGGACACGGCCGCCGCGACACGCATGCGCTTCGTGCTGGGCTTTGCGTACAGCACCGGGCTGCGGCGCGCCGAGTTGTGCGGAGCCTTCACGGACGACGTGCAGGAGCGCTACGCCGGCCCCGAGTTGGGGACGATCCGGTTGCTGCGCGTGGTCGGCAAACGCGCGAAGGAACGCTTCGTCCCGCTGGTCCCGGCGGTGCTGACCCTGATGGGCGATTACCTGGAATCGCGCGGCCTGCCGCGTGATCCCCTCGCCTGCCCGGCCGCCACCCCGTTGATCCCGGCGCTGCTGTCGAATGCCGAGACCGGCAAGATCCAGCGCGCGGCGAAGGCGAGCAAAACAGACCCAGCGCCCGAGCTCGCGGCGCGCTCGCGGCAAACCGGGCCGATCCATCCCGTGCAGCTCTACAAGGCGATCAAACAGTTTTTTGCAACGGCAACTGCTGCTGCGCTGCGCGAGGACTCGCCGCATGCGCGGGCTTTCAGCGAAGCCAGCCCGCACTGGCTGCGACACACGTTTGTATCGCATGCACTGGCAAACGGCATGAGTCTCGAGAGTGCGCGGAATTTTGCCGGTCACGATTCGCTCGACACCACATCGATCTACGCAACTGCTGAGCTTGGCCGCCAATACCGAGAGGCGGAGACGTTCCTTAGATTAGCTACACCGTAGCGCGGCGCGGGTCATCAAAGTCGGTGATGTGCAATCGCCCCAGAATCGGAAGTATCTCCGACGCCGACATTGTTGTTATGACCGCCAGTCTGACGGTGCCCGACGAAATACCATCAACGATAACGATGACGACCTACTTTCGACTTCTCAGAGATTAGGTCGGGGTTAGCGCGGCGGAGTCATCGAACTACCAGATGATCTACGACTTCCGTGCTTATAGGCCAACGATCTCCAGGTAATCTAGGACATTGCGACCGAGCGTGCACTGCGGCCATCTGCCGGTGCATAGCGGAAAGTCAGTATATAAGGCAAAAAATTGAGGCTTTTGATCCCCACAATCCTCAAAATGGCGAAGTATCACTCGAAGCTCCCCAATCCTTTGCGCTGGCGTGACGGTTCGTGGTTGCCTCCGGCGTGCAAGCAGGCCGCAGTTTCTACGTAGAAACTGGATCTGCCAGCATTCGGTATCACGCTCGGCGTGCGAGCTTTCTCGGTCGACTTGGCGCCCGTGACTGCTCGTCCCGTTCAGTTTCCACATAGAAACTGAACGGGACCTGGGCATCAAATTGGAATTCTCCGAGGGGCCCCACCAAGGACATTGACCGCAGTTTCTACGTAGAAACTCGATCTGCGAATATTCCGCGTCACACCCACCATGCGAGTGTTGAAAATTGATCCGATATCTGTAATTTCATGGAGCATTCAGTTTCAAAATAGAGACTGACTGTATCCTGCGCATCCAAAAAGGGTTCTCCGATGCGCATCTCCCAGGACATCGACCGTCAAACGCTGCCTTCGAGTGCACAGAACGTAACCGCAGTTTCTACGTAGAAACTGCCCGTCGCAGTCGCAAGGAGGGCGAGCGAGAAACTGCGCACGATTCAAGCAGTCGCACGAAAGACTGGCAAATGTCCGTTGGCGTTCGATTCACGCCACCTCCGCTGCACCGTTAAGCCGGCAATGGTGATGCCGGTCATGCCCCAAGTTTCTACGTAGAAACTCTCCCGGGGAAGCACACGACGCCACCCGTTCTGGTTGAGTTGTGGCTCCGGCTCCTAGAATTTGACAAAAAATATGCAGCTTTTCTTGATGTTTTTCGGGTGGCATCCTAATATTCCCGACAGCCGCTTGGCGCGCAGTTTCTACGTAGAAACTGCACCTGCCCGAGCTTCCAGTGCATAAGGAGAACACATGGCAGCGAAAATTATTGCCGTCTTCAACCAGAAAGGAGGGTCGGGGAAAACAACGACCTCGACGAATATCGCAGGCGCGTTCGGCATGCGAGGCTACCGGACCATGCTCGTCGACTTGGACGAGCAGGGCACCGCGACGCTCTCAGTCGGTGCAGCCCCAGACGATCGACCGTACCCGGCGGCTATTTCGAACCTGGCGCTAAGTCCGCGGCCGGATCGGGAGATTGCAAAGTATGTGAATGACTATGATTTTATTGTCATTGACTGTCCGCCCGCCATTAAATCGGCTGCGCCCTCTGTTGCCCTCCTTATTTCCGATCTGGGACTGATTCCCATCGCAGCGTCGGGTGGCAATCTCTGGGCTGTTCAAGAGGCAAAAAAACTCGGTATTGAAGCCCAGATCCGCAACCCGGATCTCAAACTTCGTTCATTTGCGAACATGAACCAGAACGTCACGATCGTGAAGCAGATCTTTGAAGCTGCAGCCGGTGACGATGAGCTTCCCATGCTGAAAACGAAGCTCGGCTTCCGCACCGCGTACAAGGAAGCGGAGGTATCTGGCGCTACTGTCCTTCAACTCCGCTCGGCCAAGGCCGCCCACAAAGAACTGAATGATCTTGTCGACGAAATTCTCGAAGTTCTCGAGGTGCGAGTATGAGTAAGAAAGACTTCTCTGCGGCGCTTAATGCCGGCGTAAAGCGCGACCAGACAATGCGAGAGACGGCGACACCTTCGAGGTTTGACCGCGTGGATGAAGCATTGAGCGGCCGAAGCAGCCTGTTGGATCAACCCAATGAGAATGTCGCTTCCCCGACAAGATCAGCTGCAGAGGCGTTTTTGGCAAACTTGGAACAAGCGGGGAAGGTGCAGGCGCGGTACGTAACAATGCCAATAAGCCATATCGACGACAACCCGCTCAACAGTCGCACGATCTACAAAGAAGATCTCATCGCCGCACGCGCAGCCTCAATGGCGCGAGATGGTCAACTCGTCCCTGTCCTCGCCGGACGCCACCCCGACTTTCCGGATCGCGCAATCTTGATCGACGGCCAGTTCCGAAAGCTTGGCGCGCTCCGGAATCGCTCCGAGACGTTGGACGTAAAGCTTCTCGAAGGCTTGGACCCGATAGATTTCTACCGCCTTGCGCGAGCAGCAAACAACGAGCGCGAGCAGGAAACCATTTTGGACGTTGCACTCGGGTACAAGAAGCTACTAGATCAGGGACATGCGAACTCGAATGACGAGCTGGCGGTCTTAGTGGAGGAGGGCAAATCTAAGGTCAGCAAAATTCTCGCGCTTCTGGATCTGCCGCAGTCCGTCCTGGACGTGATCGGTTCGCATCCCAAACAATTCGGCCTATCAACTAGCTACGAGCTCACCCTGTTCCTCAAGGCATCGGACGAGAAGCGCACCTTGGCATTTGCCGAGCGCATTCGTGACGAGGAATTGCCCTTTCAGAAGGTAAGGGCTATACGCGAAAGTCTCGAGAATGGGCGGGCCCCACGGAAGTCCCTTTCGAGACAGTACAAGGTGTCAACTGTTGACGGGGCCGAGATTGGTGCGATCAAGGAATGGGGCGACGGGAAGCTCCGTCTGGACCTCGCTCTAGGATCGGCCGAAAAAGCCGAGGCATACGTTGCGGCCTTCAAAAAGCTCCTCGCCGAAGACGGCCACCAACTGAAGTAGGGATGTGCGATAGCCAGGTATGTTTGCCGGTTAGGCGATACGGCTTGGGTGGCATTCATCCCGTGCCGTACTACAAGCAATGTCGCGCGACGGAACTACTGCGAGACCGTCGCGCTTCAGCTTCCGGCAGCTGCCGCTGCACTTGATTCTTCAAAGGGCAACTCGCCGTCCAGCGCGAGGCGGCTTTGCGGATTCTGGATAAACTTGAAATCGAGCGAATTCACAGCTCGCCCGAGCTTCACCGGTGTCCAAGAAATTACAAGATCCGCCTTTGCGTTCAGCTCGTTCACAGCGGTTTCAATCACGCGACGCTTGATGTCGGCAAAGCGGTACGTGGCCGGAATTTCAAGCACGTGCCGGAAATCTTCCAACGTGATCAGGAGCCGGCCCCGATCCCGCTCTCGCATTAACAGTTCGAGGAGCCGCCACGAGTAAAGTGACTGTAACCCACGGGCAAACTCCAGTTGATACGAGACGAAACGCCGCTGCAACATGAAGATATGGGGCGTTAAATCCGGAGAGAAGGAAACTTCTGCCCATCCTTCTCGTTCGTGGTAGACCGCCTTCCACACCCAATTCAGTACCACCTTCCTCGGGCCATCCATATACGTCAATTGGCGCTTTTGAAGACTCGCACAGCCTTCCTTCAGCCCCTCATACGCAGCGGTTGCCTGCTTTTCGCCGGACCGTGGAGCAAGTGCTGCAAGGGCGGCGAACTCGTCGGCTCGAACACGAACACTCACATAGCCGTTACCCTTACCGTGCAAGTACGGTGACTTCTTGCTGTCTATGCACCGCAGCGCCGCCATCATGACTCGCTTCTCGTTGAGGGTAAGACCTTGTTGGGCATTGACCAACGCTCGGCTCATGGCGACAGTGCCGCGCACTCGGCCATCACCGTCCAGAGGAGGTTCGTCCAACGGCTCGATCTGGAGAGGTTCGATCTCAACGATCTCTACCTGAGCGGGCTCGGGCTGGTTTTTTGCCTTTTTGTTCACAAAGGTGACCTTCAGCGGGAAGTGTCACAATTATAAGGTGACATGCTCAGGGTGCAAGTCACCGTTGTGGATAACGGTCGAAATTTGTCACCGCCGGCCCGCTTTGTGTCTACTTAGGGTCGGATTGCGTCACCTCCAGGTCGGAAAACGTCACAGTTTCTCGACTGTGACGTCTCGCAAAGCCTTAACTGGCAAGCCTGTGCGGGGCGTGGCACAGCGTTTACAAAAGGTTTTACAAACGGTTCTACAAACTGTCTTACAAAGAGCACCGTTAGAAAGTTGCTTTGATACAACAAAACCCGCCACAAACCCACCTCCAGCGCGCATCGCGAAGCTCAAAAGTGACATTTGCCGACCTCAAGGCGCCTGCAGGGCCTCCAATCCACTCCCGATTGGTCGCAAAAACGGGTTTGCCGGCACAAAAGGTGACGCTTTCCGACCTCACGGGCCAAGAGATACTAAGTACTCACTCACCTTTGACCCAGAATGCTCTGCGTCGATGATGGATCGAACTGCCGGGTCGGAATACGTCACCTTTGGCGCAAGCTACGACGGCAGTCCTATGACCCGGGGCAGTTCATCGTAGGAGAAACCGGCGTGGCGGGTCGGAAAAGGTCATAGAACGGACGAGGGCGTGGGTCGGAAAACGTCACTGTTAGCGCGAATGCCAGCGTACGAAAGAGGAGCAGAGCTTCGGCTCCAGGTCGAAATATGTCACCTCTCAAGACTCCAACTGGGTCGGAATTTGTCATCATCAGTTCCGCCTGCAGGTCGGATCGTGTCACCTTTTCGAACGGGGGAGCAGGTCGGAAAACGTCACTTTTGAGACCTGGGAGTCAGTAGGTCGGAATTTGTCACCGTTCGTGGTAAGTCAGTAGGTCGGAATTCGTCACCTTTGGGGACCGTAGCGGCGGGTCGGAAAATGTCACCTTCGAATGACCTTGGGTCGGAAACCGTCACCATTTCGCTCGGGCGACCTATTTTGTTCTGGCAGTCTGCCGAAAGCGCTGGGGCGGATAATGTCACCGATCATGAGGGCAACTCCGCGGAGGTCGGAATCTGTCACCCGCCCGCCACATATCGTCAGCGTCTGCGCGGAAGGACCGACGGAAGGAGAGCGTTCAGCAGATCTTGCAGCAGAGGAAGATGGGGAACCACGAGGTCGATATGAGGCGCATCAATTCGGAGATGCCTGCCGTTCGCACCTAGCGACAATCAAAGTTCGTCACTGTCTTCAGCTGGGACTACGCCCGTAGACAGTATCGCTATCACTTTCGATAAAGCAGTGTTGGCCGGCACTGTTGACGCCCTTTGCGCGACCACATCCTTGCCAACTTCCCGGATCAATTTCGTAGCGATTTCTGCTGTCCGGTATGAGACTTGACATGGTCCGCCGAACGAGGCAATTACTTCGGGAGGAAGCAAAGATGCTTGAATAGACCTCGGCCGGACAGCGAGACGGACCTGAAACTGATGCGCCGCATCGACGAGCTGCATCTTGAGTTCCCGTTCGCGGGAGCGCGCATGCTGGCGCGCCTGCTGCGTCGCGAGGACATCAAGGTGGGACGCCGGCACGTAGGCACGCTGATGAAGCGCATGGGCATCGAGGCGCTGTACTGCAAGCCGAACACGAGCCGCCGCGACAAGCAGC
>NZ_NKFM01000045.1:0-26097 GCF_002223085.1 Burkholderia sp. HI2714
GGGTCAGCGGATTTCATAGAGGCCCGCAGCGGCGGTATCGACTGCATCAAGGCCGGATATAGAGCTGCAGCCCATCCTGTCTGTCGGAACACACGAGAACTGTTGCAAACGGGACGCGTTCATATAGAGTGACATGTCATCCGAGCGAATCGAAGCCGTGTACCTGACGACGCACAACTGGGGCAAGTCGGCGAAGTTCTTCCAGGCACTGGGCTTCACGCTGGAGTTCGAAACCGATCACCACTCGGGCCAGCTGCGCAGCGGCGACGGCCCCTTTCTGTTCATCGCCGAAGTGCCGCCGAGTGAGACGCCGGACATGCAGGTCGTGCTCAAGGTGGCGGATGAACAGGCGGTGCAGCCGCAGCCGATCGTCGATGTCGTCACGCCGTTCGAGGACACCCACTGGGGCACGCGCGACATGACCGTGCGCGATCCGGACGGCCGCGTGTGGCGCCTGCAGGCGCCGGGCAAGCAGGGCGCGTGAGGCGGCCATGACCGAACCCCGAGAAAGCGCCCCCGACAGCACGGCCGCGCGCGTCGCGCTGTGGCGCGCGCTGCACGTCGAACTCGACGCACCACCGCACGTGCTCGCCGACGAAGTCGGGCTGCAACTGCTCGCGCCGGAACCCGGCTGGCAGCAGCGCGGCGACATGGATCCGCAGTTCACGCGGCCGTTCCGTGCGTCGATCGTCGCGCGGGCGCGCTTCATCGAGGATCTCGTGGTCGAACAGGCCACGCGCGGCGTGAGCCAGTACGTGATCCTCGGCGCGGGCCTCGACAGCTTCGTGCAGCGCCGGCCGGAGATGGCGTCGCGCGTGACCGTCTTCGAGGTCGACCCGCCTGCGCCGCAGGCATGGAAGCAGCGCCGCCTGGTCGAGCTGGGTTTCGGCGTGCCCGACTGGCTGCGTTTCGTGCCGGTCGATTTCGAGGCGAAACAGTCGTGGCGCGCTGCGCTGGTCGGCGCGGGCTTCGATGCCGGCAAGCCGGCGGTCGTGGTGTCGACCGGCGTCAGCATGTACCTGACGCACGAAGCGAATGCGGCCGCGTTGCGCGAAGTCGCGTCGCTCGCGCCGGGCTCGACGCTCGCGATGACGTTCCTGCTGCCGCTGGAGAATGCGGATCCCGACGTGCGCCCCGGGCTGGAAATGGCCGCGAAAGGCGCGCGCGCCAGCGGCACGCCGTTCATCAGCTTCTTCATGCCGGCGCAGATCCAGGCGCTCGCGCGGGAGGCTGGCTTCGCGCAAGTCGCGCACGTTTCGGCTGCCGAACTGACGCGTCGCTATTTCGCCGATCGCACCGACGGCCTGCGGCCGCCGAACAACGCGGAAGAGCTGCTGGTCGCGACGGTCTGAGCCGTCGCGACCATCGCAACCACAGCGACCCTCACGCCCGTTCGAGCACGGCCATCTCCCGCACGACCACGAGCAGCACCGCGAGGCTCGCGCCGCCCGACGCGCGCAGGTCCGCGAGCAGGTGCTCGTAGCGCGCGAGCGCGGCTTCGCGGCGCGCGCGCCACGCGCCGACGATCGTCTCCGGCGTGGTCGAATCCGGCGATTCCGCGAGTGCGCTCGACGCCAGCGTGCGCTTGAGACGCGCGACTTCCGCGAGCGCGGCCGCGCGCGCCAGCATGTCCCAGTGCGTCGGCGTCGGCAGCGTCGCCGCACGCTCGCCGATCCAGCTGTAATTGAGCAGCGTGCCGAGCGAGAAATAGACGCCCGCGACGAGCTCGAGGCTGCGATTGCAGGTCGCGGCCACTTCGGCGATGTCGAGCAGCGCGGCCGAGATGTCGCCGCTCGCGACGCGCACCGCAAGCGCGCTGTCGACGCCGGCTTCGACCAGCACGCGCTGCCGTTCGGACAGCGCCTCGAGATCGTCGGCCGGCAGCAGCGACGGCAGTTGTGGCGCAAGCCGCTCCGCCGCGTCGCGGCAGCGCGCGATCAGCTCGGTGACGCCGCCATCGGCCACCGCGCCGGACTGCAGATGCCGCAGGAACCACAGCGCCGCGCGCTCCAGCAGCCGCGCGACGTCGACGAACATGCGCGCCTGCACGTCGTCGGCGACGCGGTTGTCGAGCGCGTCGATATCGCGCCACACCGCATCGAGGTCGAACACGTCGCGCGCCATGATGCACGCCCGCACGATGTCGCCGGGCTGCGCGTCGGTTTCTTCCATCAGCCGGTGCACGAACGCGCAGCCGACGCGGTTCACGAGCGCGTTGGTCAGGTGCGTCGCGAGGATCTCGCGGCGCAGCGGATGGCGGCGCATCGGTTCGCTGAAGCGCTGCTGCAGCGGCTTCGGGAAGTAGTCGACAAGCATCGCGGCCACCAGCGGATCCTCGGGCACGTCGGATTCGAGCAGCGCGTCGTACAGCCACATCTTGCTGTACGCGAGCAGCACCGCGCGTTCCGGCGACGTGAGGCCGAGCTTCGCGGCCTGCCGTTCGGCGACTTCATCGTCGGTCGGCAGGAATTCGATCACGCGGTTCAGGCGGCCCGCGCGTTCGAGCCAGCGCATCAGGCGCGCCTCGGCATCGAGCAGCTCGACCGCGTAGCGGCCGGCGATCGACAGCGCCTGCGTCTGGTAGTAGTTGTCGCGCAGCACGAGCAGCCCGACTTCGTCGGTCATCTCCGCGAGCAGCGCATTGCGCTGCTTCTCGGTCATCTCGCCGTCGGATACGACGAGCCCGAGCAGGATCTTGATGTTGACTTCGTGATCCGAACAATCGACGCCGGCCGAGTTGTCGATCGCATCGGTGTTGATGCGGCCGCCGCGCTGCGCAAACTCGATCCGGCCGAACTGCGTGCAGCCGAGGTTGCCGCCTTCGCCGACCACCTTGCAGCGCAGGTCCGCGCCGTTCACGCGCACCGCGTCGTTCGCGCGGTCGCCGACCTGCAGGTGGGTCTCGCGAGCGGCCTTCACGTAGGTGCCGATGCCGCCGTTGTACAGCAGGTCGACCGGCGCCTGCAGGATCGCGCGGATCAGCTCGGCCGGCGGCAGCGCATGCGCATCGATGCCGAGCGCGGCCTGCACGGCCGGCGACAGCGGGATCGTCTTCGCGGTGCGCGGGTAGACGCCGCCGCCCGACGAGATCGACGCCGGATCGTAGTCGGCCCAGCTCGAGCGTTCGAGCGCGAACATGCGCGCACGCTCGGCGAAGCTCGTCGCGGGATCGGGGTTCGGGTCGAGGAACACGTGCCGGTGATCGAATGCGGCGACCAGCCGGATATGCGGCGACAGCAGCATTCCGTTGCCGAACACGTCGCCGGACATGTCGCCGACACCGACCACCGTGAAATCGGTCGTCTGCGTATCGATGCCCATCTCGCGGAAGTGCCGCTTCACCGATTCCCACGCGCCGCGCGCGGTGATTGCCATCTTCTTGTGGTCGTAGCCGACCGAGCCGCCGGACGCGAACGCGTCGTCGAGCCAGAAGCCGTATTCGTGCGAGATCGCGTTCGCGTAGTCGGAGAAGGTGGCCGTGCCCTTGTCGGCGGCGACGACCAGGTACGGGTCGTCCGGATCGTGACGCACGACGTCGGGCGGCGGCACGATCGCGTTGCTCACGAGGTTGTCGGTCAGGTCGAGCAGGCCGCGCAGGAAGGTCTGGTAGCACGCGATGCCTTCGCGCATCCACGCTTCGCGATCGCTCGGCGGCGGCGGGTTCTTCACGACGAAGCCGCCTTTCGAGCCGACCGGCACGATCACGACGTTCTTCACCATCTGCGCCTTCATCAGCCCGAGCACTTCGGTGCGGAAATCCTCGCGTCGATCCGACCAGCGCAGGCCGCCGCGCGCGACGCGTCCGCCGCGCAGGTGTACGCCCTCGACACGCGGCGAATACACCCAGATCTCGAACATCGGTTTCGGTTCGGGCAGGCCCGGCACTTTCGCCGGATTGAACTTGAACGACAGGTACGGTTTCGATCCGCCGTTCGCATCGAGCAGGAAGTAGTTCGTGCGCTCGGTCGCGTTGATCACGCCGAGGAACTGGCGCAGGATGCGGTCCTCGTCGAGGTTCGGCACCTGGTCGAGCGCGCCTTCGATCGCTTTCAGCAGCCGCTCGGCCTGCACGTCGCGCGTGTCGCCGGTGGCCGGGTCGAAACGCAGCAGGAACAGCTCGACGAGCTGCCGCGCAATCGCCGGGTTGCCGGTCAGCGCGCGCTCGATATACGCGTCGCTGAAGGTCGAGCCGACTTGCCGCAGGTACTTCGCATACGCGCGCAGGATCGTCACTTCGCGTGCGCTCAGATGGGCGCGCAGCACGAGGCGATTGAAGTCGTCGTTCTCGATCCGGCCGCTCCAGATCTGGTCGAACGCATCCTCGAACAGGCCCTTCACGCGCTCGATGTCGAATTCCGTATCGTCGGCGAGTTCGAGGCCGAAGTCGTGTACCCACGCATGCGCGGCGTCCTGCGTCTGGATCCGGTACGGCCGCTCCTCGTCGACGCGCACGCCGAGATGCTCGAGCATCGGCAGGCTGCGCGACAGCGCGATCGGGTCGCCCGCGCGATAGACCTTGAAGCGGAACGCACGCGCCTCGGCCTCGATCGGCCGGTACAGGTTCATCGCGAGCTGCCCCGAATCCTTCACGCGCTCGATCAGCTCGATATCGCGCACGGCCGTGCGCGCCGGATAGTCGTCGCGATAGCCGGCCGGGAACGAGTCGGCATAGCGTTGCAGCAGGCGGTTGCCTTGCTCTTCGCCGAATGCGTCGAGCAGCGCGTCGGCGAGGTCGTCCTGCCAGCGGCGCGTGACTTGCACGAGCCGCGTTTCGAGCTCGCGCGTGTCGACGTCGGGCATCGTGCCCGGTTCCGCGTGCACGACGAAATGAATCCGTGCGATCGCCGATTCCGACAGCAGCGGCGTGAACTCGACGTTTACGCCGTTGTACGCATCGATGAGCAGCTTCGCGATGCGCCGGCGCAGGTCGGTGTTGTACTTGTCGCGCGGCACGAACACGAGGCACGACACGAAGCGGTCGAAGCGGTCGCGGCGCACGAACAGGCGCGTGCGCTGGTGTTCCTGCAGCCGCAGGATGCCGAGCGCGATGTCGTAGAGCTGGTCTTCGTCGGCCTGGAACAGCTCGTCGCGCGGATAGGTTTCGAGCACCGTCACGAGCGACTTGCCGAGGTGCCCCTTCGGCAGGAAGCCCGCACGCCGCACGATGTTCGCGCACTTGCGACGCACGATCGGGATCTCGGCGCTCGACACCATGTAGGCGGTCGACGTGTAGAGCCCGATGAAGCGGCGCTCGCCCGCGACCTTGCCGTCGGGCCCGACGAGTTTCACGCCGACGTAGTCGAGATAGCCGGGCCGGTGCACGGTCGCGCGCGAGTTCGCCTTGGTCAGGAAGATCGGCCAGGAGCCGGTGATGATGTCGGCGGCGGCCTGCGGCAGCGGCGTGACGTCGGGCGCCCCCGACGTGCGCAGCGATTCGCGCAGGATGCCGAAGCCGGTGCCTTCGATGCCGCGCAGCCCGAAGCCCGCGCCGTGCGATACCAGCGCGTAGTCGCGCTGGCCGAGGAACGTGAAATGATCGGCGACCATCCATTCGAGGAAGGCGCGCGCCTCGATGTCTTCCGCGGTCGATTCGCGCGCCTTCATTTCCTTGATCGTCGCGCGCGCGATCTCGACGATCTTCGGCCAGTCTTCCACCGACGCGCGCACGTCGCCGAGCACGTGCGCGATGTCGTTGCGCAACGTGTTGAGCAGCGCGGCATCGCCGCAGCGATCGACTTCGAAATGGATGAACGACGCGAGCTGCGACTGGCCGTCGCCGGGCGTCGCGCCGCCCGCGTCGACGCGCTCGATGCCGCCGTCGCGACCGCGCCAGATGCGGAATACCGGGTGCAGCGCCGAATGCAGCGCGAGCCCGAGGCGGTTGACGGCCATCGTCACCGAATCGACGAGGAACGGCATGTCGTCGTTGACGATCTCGATGACCGTGTGATCGGAATGCCAGCCGTGCTGTTCGAGGATCGGGTTGTACACGCGCAGCCGTTCGCTGCCGGGCACGAATTTCTGGGCGGTCTGCCAGTGCGCCATCGCGGCGCCGTAGAGATCGGCGATGCTGCGGCTCTGCAGATCGTCGGCATCGGCGAAATCGTAGTAATGACGCAGGAAGGGTTCGACGATCCGGAACGTGGCATCGGGCAGGCGCCCGCGCGCGAATTCGACGACGTCCGAGAGCAGGTGTGCGACGACTTCTTCGTTCTTCGCTTCCATGGCGGTCTCCTCGTCGGGTGGCCATCGGCTGCTGCGTCTGTCCGGCATTATGCGCCCATTGCGTGACAAAGCGATGTGCGGGCGCACAACGGGAAGAGGCCGGAGGAGGCCGTGTGCAGCGCCCGTCGCGGACGCTGCAGCGTGTGGGTCAGGTCAGTTCTGGCGGCTTCAGGTCGGGATGCCGTTTGTAGAGCGGGTTCATGAAATCAAGCAGCATCGTGTTCAACAGAGAAGAAACGAATTCGCGATAGGCAACGAATTCGGCATCCGGGCAGGATGCCTTGACTGCCAGTAGAGAGCGATCGAGATCAGCCCCCATTTGTAAGACCATTTCGTTCAGGGCGGTTGCGACTTGCTTGTCTGTAATCATGTGCTCACCTTGTTAACATCCTGCCAACGCGTTGCAACTGTTGACGCAATGACGCAATTCCAGAATTTGAAGTTTCAGGATTGGGGCGTCATGCCTGGATTCATTGCTGGCGGTAACACCGGTGAACGGTGATTGGCTGGCTAGCTTGTCGAATGTGGCATCGTGATTTTTGTTTTTCTTGATGTCAACGCGAATATATCGGGATAACTAAGTGATTAGGGGGGCGAGATGAGGATGACGGCGAACCTGCGGCAGAGAAACGAAGGCTGCGCGCTATCGTGGTCCGGCGGCGCGCAGTCTGAATGCGGAGACGCTCAGCGCTCGTCGCTCCACAGCTTGCCGGCGGTCGCCCAGTTATCCTTCTTCACGTCGGTCAGGATGATGTCGACCGAGCCCGGCTCGCAGCCGAGCGTCTCGCACGTGACGCGCGTGATCGCTTCGACGAATGCGCGCTTCTGGTCGACGGTGCGGCCTTCGAAGAGCTGGATATTGAAAGTCGGCATGACGAAGTGCTCCGATGGTTGGGGTGAATGATGCGTGGGGCGCCGGCGGCGTCAGTCGCGATACGTCGGATCGATCCGGTCGAGCCGGCGCAGCAGCGCCGGCCATTCCAGTTCGCCCTCGATCGCGCCGCCGTCGCGCAGCTGTTCGGCGGTCCGGTCGGCGACGGCCGGGTCGGGCAGCACGAGCGGCCCGCCGCCGGCCTGCGCGCGCACCTGGATGTCGCACGCCTTGATCAGTGTATCCATCAGCACATAGGCTTCGGCCACGGTGCGGCCGACCGTCAGCGTGCCGTGATTGCGCAGCAGCATCGCGGATTTCGCGCCGAGGCTCGCGGTCAGCCGCGTGCCTTCGGCCGGCGAGAACGCGAGCGCCTCGTAGTCGTGGTAGGCGAGGTCCCCGTGAAACCGCAGCGCGTGCTGCGACGCGGGCAGCAGCCCGTCGCACTGGATCGACACGGCGATGCCGGCCGTATTGTGCAGATGCATCACGCACACGGCGTCGGCGCGCGCGGCGTGCACGGCCGCATGCAGCGCGAAGCCCGTCACGTTGACCGCGTGCTCGCTGTCGCCGATCCGGTTGCCGGCCAGGTCGATCTTCACGAGATTCGACGCGCGGACTTCGTCGAACGTGAGCCCGAACGGGTTGATCAGGAAGTGGCCGGGGTCGCCGGGCACGGTCGCGGACAGGTGCGTGTAGATCAGGTCGTCCCAGCCGTTCAGCGCGACGAGCCGGTATGCGGCGGCGAGGTCGACGCGCATCCGGCGTTCGGCGTCCGAGATCGGGCCGCCGGGTTTCACGGCATCAGGACGGTGTGCGAATGACGACATCGGGTTCTCCGAGAGTGAAGCGGCGCGCGACGATCACCGTGACCCACGACGCGAGCGCGAACGGGGCCGTGAACGCGGGAATGCCGGCGCGCGTCGCGAGCCACTGAATCAGCGCGGCGAGTGCGGCGGCCGTGAGCGCCGCGCGCGGGCCGCGCGGCATCAGCGCGAGTGCGGCGAGCGCGCCGTTGCAGCCGAGCAGGCCGTCGGCGAACGATGCGTCGCTGGCGCCGAGCGCGACCAGCAGCACGGTCGACACCAGCGCGCCGCCGAGCGCGAACGCGGCCGCGCGGCGCGACGCGACGGCGAGGCCGGCGACGATCAGCGCGCCGGCCCATGCGCCTTGCGCGAAAGTGGTTTGCGCGACGCCCGACAGAAGGGCGTCGGCGGCGGAAGTCAGCGTCAGCGTCGGGCCGACCGTCGCGCCGCTGGCATGCTGCAGCGCGACAAACGGTAGCCACAGCGCGGTGACGGCGAGGCACGGGCTCGAATACGGACACTGGCGCCAGCGCGCGAGCGGCACGCGCATCGCACGCTGCACGAGCGCCGCGCCGATCGAAACCAGCGGCACCAATGCGACGGCAACGAGTTGATGGGGCGCGAACAGCACGGCGATCAGCGCGGCGAGCGCGCCATTGAAGCCGTGCAGCCCCTGTTCGACGTCGCGGCGCTCCGCGCCCGTCAGCACGGCCGTCATGCTGGCGGCGGCGGAGCCGACCAGTGCCGCGCTCGCGAGCCGCAGGTCGGTCAGCGCCAGCGCGGCGAGCAGCAGCGCACCCGTGAGCGCATTCGCCTGCAGCACGATCTGCCCGATGCCGCGCAGCAAGATACGCAAGTCGATCGACGGCGAAACGGGGCGGGCGGTAGGCATGATGGCGGCGGAACAGGACGAGCCGCGAGCATAGGACACAAACCCGTGCACCGGAATAGGGAATTCTGGATAGTCAGGATTTGTGGTCGATGCCCCGAAACGGTGAATCCGGAGGTCGGTTCGTGCCCGCACGCCGCGTCGTCGGCACGTTCGGCGGGGTTGCCCGTTCGGGACTCGAATCCTCGCGGTGGCCGGCACTTTCGTCGAGCGATCTGTGCGACGATGCCTCGCATCGGGCATACCGGGAGACGGAGAGATGCGCGAAGTGCGTTGGGCGTCGCTCGAAGGCGACGGGGTCGAACATCTGACGTTCGACCGGAGCGACGGCGGAATCGTCGTCGAAAGCGCGGTGGTCGGCCAGCGGTACGGCCGTGCGTACGGGCTCGCGTATCGCGTCGAGTGCGACGCGCACTGGCGCGTGACCTATGCGGTGCTCAAGGTGATGGGCGGCGGCACGCTCGAATTGCGCGGCGACGGCGCCGGCCACTGGCACGACGGTTCAGGCCGCGCACTGCCTGAGCTCGACGGTTGCATCGACATCGACATCGCGGCGACGCCGTTCACGAATTCGCTGCCGATCGGCCGCCTCGGGCTCGCGCGGGGCGAGCGGCGGCCGATCGACGTCGCGTACATCTCGACGCCCGACCTGAAGGTCACGCCGGTCAAGCAGGCTTATGCGTGCATCGAGCCGGGCCGGCGCTACCGCTACGAAGGGATCTTCCGCGATTTCACGGCCGAGATGGACATCGACGACGACGGGCTCGTCGTCGATTACGAGACGCTATTCAGACGCTTGCCGGCGCTGCCGACGGCAGGCTGAACCACGGCGTTCGTCACGGCCGGCCGCTCCTGCGCGGACGCGAAGCGGTCGATCCGCGACGCGATCATGTCCGGGTGGCGCAGCACGATCCAGTGCGTGCCGTCGATTTCCTCGCGCACGTGGTCGCCGAGCCAGCGGTCGAGGCCGACCGACATGTCGGGCGTCACGTAGCGGTCCCGCACCGGAACGAGGATCTGCACCGGCGCCTGCGCGTACCGTTCACGCGGCTTGCGCGCCCGCGCGAGAAAGTTGGCACGGTACATCTGCATCCCGTTCAGCGCGTTCTTCAGTTGCACCGGATCGCGCTCGGCGCGCACGCGTTCGGTGAGCTGCAGCCAGCGCGGCCACAGCGCGGCCCCGCCGAGCCGCCATACCAGCGACGGCACGAGCGGCAGATGGAAAAACGCGATGTACCACGACTTCAGGCTCTGCCTGAGCCGCATCTTCGCGCGGAACACGTGATCGAGGCACGGGCCCGAGATCGACGTGTAGGACGCGATGCGGCCGCGGAACGCGGGGTCGGTCACGGCCTCCCAGCACTGGATCGAGCCCCAGTCGTGGCCGACCAGGTGGAACGGCCGGCCGCCGCAGGTCGCGTCGGCCACCGCCTTCAGGTCGCCGGCGAGCCGCTCCAGCGTGTAGTCGGCGCGGCGGCGCGGCGCATCGGATGCGCCGGCGCCGCGCACGTCGTACGCGATCACGCGGTAGCGTTTCGCGAGCCGCGCGCGGATCGGCGCCCACACGGCCGCCGAGTCGGGATAGCCATGCACGAGAATCAGCGGCGGCGCGCGCCGCGATCCGCTTACGTAGACGGCGAGTTTCACGTCGCCGGACTGGACGGTCAGCATCTCGTCGGGGCGCGCCATCGCGTCATGCCTGCTGCGGCGCCGCATGCAGCGGCACGCGGCGCGGGGCGGCCTGTGCCGCATAGCGCGCGTTGGTCGCGTCGATGTTCGCGAGCAGCGTGTCGAGTCCCTGCAGGTACTGGTGGTTGTCGTGGTCCCACGGGTGGAAGCCCGGGCGGAAGTAGTCGAGCCATTCTCGCGCAATTCTCCGGAACACGCCGTCCTTCGGGCTGTACAGGTACTTCACGAGATTCCACATACCCCCGAATTTGCCGTGACGGCGCCGATGTGCGGACATCAGGCGGATGTGGAAGTCGAAAATGGTCGCCCAGAACAAGAGGGACGTCCCCAGCATGGCGCTGGTGCGCAGCAGATAGCTGCCGAGGCCGGGTTTCATCACGGTGTTCCACACGTCGTACGAGACAGCCTTGTGCTCGGTCTCTTCCATCGCGTGCCACATCCACATCTGCTGATAGCCTTCGACGGAGCCGTCGATCCAGCGCTCATGGTCCGACAACAGCTGGTTCGCGAACATCGCCGTGTAGTGCTCGAGTGCGATCGTGATCGCGAGCTGAACCGAATGCGGCAGCACCTTCTTGAGCCAGCCGAGGATCGCCCACAGGCGCTTGTCCAGCTTGTGCGCGGGCAGCCCCGACGCCTGCAGCAGGTCGTTGTACTCGACGTGCTCGCGCGTGTGCATCGCCTCCTGGCCGATGAAGCCGGCCACCTGCTTCTTCAGGTCGGGGTCGTCGATGCGGTCGCGATAGTTGCGCACCGAATCCATGAAGAAGCGCTCGCCGGCCGGGAACAGCAGCGACAGCGCGTTCATGAAGTGCGTGACCGGTACGCCCTGGACGTGCCAGTCGCGCGCGCGTTCGGGGGGCAGCGCGAAACGGATGTCGCGTCGCACGGGCATCATGTGCGGGGTGGTCATGATTGTTCTCCTCCGGGATTGCCAGCAGGGTTGTAGGTGGCGTGCAGCGATACGGGCGCGGGCGTGGCGGCCGGCGCGGCGCCGTAACGGGCCGCGCGGCGGCGCGCCTTGGCGGCTTCGCGGCGCGTCGCGAGCACGACGATTGCCTGGTAGGCGGCCGGCAGGATGCGCACCAGCCAGTCCGCCCCTTTTGCATCGCGGCCGATCAGCACGCGGCGCTTGTCCTTGCGCACGCCGGCGAGGATCGTGCGCGCGGCGTCGTCGGCGGTCGTGATGAAGAACTTCTCGAATTCGTCCCGGCCTTGCTGCTCGCTTTCGATCATGAAGCCGACCATGTTTTTCGCGACGCGGCTCGACTGCGCGATGTTCGTGCGGATGCCGCCCGGATGCACGCAGGTGGCCGACACGCCGCACTTCATCATGTCGAGTTCCTGGCGCAGCGATTCGGTGAAGCCGCGCACCGCGAACTTGGTTGCGTTGTAGCCGCTCATGCCCGGCTGCGCGAAGATCCCGAACAGGCTCGACGTATTGATCACGTGGCCTTCGCCTGCTGCCTTCAGGTGCGGCAGGAACGCCTTCGTGCCGTGTACGACGCCCCAGAAGTTGATGTTCACGATCCATTCCAGATCGCTGTATTCCATCCCTTCGATCGTGCTCGACAGCGCGACGCCCGCGTTGTTGAAGATCAGGTTGACCTTGCCGTGTTCCTTCGCGGTATCGTCGGCCCACGCGAACATCGCGTCGCGATCGCCGACGTCGAGCACGCGCGTCGACACGCGCACGTTCGGCGCGATCGTGCGCACGATCCGTTCGGTCTCGGCGAGGCCGACGCCGTTCTTGTCGGCGAGCGATACGTGACAGCCGGCCTGCGCGAGCTGGATCGCGAGCGAGCGGCCCATGCCCGAGCCGGCACCCGTGATCGCGGCGACCTTGTTGGCGAAATCTCTCATGTCGGTGGCTCCTTGTCTGGCTCAGGCCGCTTCGGCGGACGGGGAAGTCGAAGCGGAAGCGGCGGGCGCGGCGGCGGGCCGCGCGCTCGTGTCGTGTTGCGGCGCGCGATACGCGTGGTAGTCGGCGATCGAGAAGTGCGCGGTGGCCTGGCGGAAGCGCCACGTGAAGCCCGGCCACAGCGTCGTGTTCTTGCCGGTGCGCGGGTCGAGGTACCAGCTCTTGCAGCCGCCCGTCGACCAGATCGCCTTCTTGAGCTTGCCCTGCAGGTCGCTGTTGAACTGCGCCTCGACGAGCGGGCGTACCTCGATCGCATCCGCTCGCTCGCGGTGCATCGCCTGCAGCGCGCCGAGGATGTATTCGATCTGCGACTCGATCATGAACACCATCGAGTTGTGGCCGAGGCCGGTGTTCGGGCCGACGATCATGAAGAAGTTCGGATAGCCGGGCAGCGTCGTGCCGAGATACGCGTGTGCGCCGTCGCGCCATGCATCGACGATGTCGAGGCCGCCGCGGCCGACGATCGCGCCGCGCGGAAATGGATCGGCGACCTGGAAGCCGGTGCCGTAGATCAGGCAGTCGACTTCATGGCGGCGGCCGTCGGTCGTCACGACCGCGTCGGCTTCGATATGGTCGATGCCGGTCGTGATCACGTCGACGTTCTTGCGCGACAGCGCCGGGTAGTAGTCGTTCGAGATCAGCACGCGCTTGCAGCCGAGCGTGTAGTTCGGCGTGACGGTCTTGCGCAGCTCCGGATCGGGAATCTGCTTGCGGATGTGGCGCAGCGCGAGCTTCTGCACGTTCTTCATCAGCGACGGATGGATCGCGAAGCCGAGCACGCGCGATTCGAGCATCCAGTAGATGCCGCTGCGCACGACCTTCTGCGTGAACGGCAGCGTGCGGAACAGCCATTTCTCGAAACCGGACAGGTTGCGGTCGGGCTTCGGCATGATCCACGGCGGGGTGCGCTGGAACAGCGCGAGTGCCTTCACGCGCGGCGCGATCTGCGGGACGAACTGGATCGCGCTCGCGCCGGTGCCGATCACCGCGACGCGCTTGCCTTCGAGCGCATAGTCGTGATCCCACTGCTGCGAGTGGAACGCACGGCCCTTGAAGTTCTCGACGCCGGGAATCGCCGGCAGCGCGGCGCGCGACAGCCCGCCCATTCCCGACACCAGCACGCGCGCGGACAGCCGCTTGCCGTTCGCGAACGTGAGGCGCCAGCGTTGCGCGGCCTCGTCGTATTCGGCGCGCTGCAGTTCGTGGTTCAGGCGCAGGTGCGGGCCGACGCCGAAGCGCTGCACGCAGTCTTCCAGATAGGCGCGGATCTCCGGCTGCGGCGCGAACATGCGCGTCCAGCGCGGGTTCGGTGCGAACGAGAACGAATAGACGTGCGATTGCACGTCGCATGCACACCCGGGGTAATGATTGTCGCGCCACGTGCCGCCGACCGACGCGGCCTTCTCGAGGACGACGAAGTCGGTCACACCTGTTTGACGCAGGCGGATCGCCATCCCGAGGCCGGCGAAGCCGGTGCCGATGATGGCGATGTCGATGGTTTCGTCCAGGCCGTCGTGGCCGGGCGGACCGAAAGGCAACGTGCGAGCATTCATCCGGGTGTCTCCGATTTGGCTCATTTTCGAATGTTACATTGTTTGATGTAACGATAGTGGGTGAACCCGGAAACCGCAAGAGGCTAGAAGCGGCGCTCTAAGGGCCGGAAGCCAGACGGGAAAAGGCTGAGCGGGGTTTGGAACGCGCCCGTTTCCGCATTGCGGGATACGCGGAAAGGGCCGTCGACAGGGAGAGAGAAGACGCTGGCGAAACCGCCGGTGCGCGGCGGTCTGTTTGAAACGGTATCAGGGACGGATCGATCGACCGGCCGTCTCATGGAAAACCCCGGCCACGATCGTGACCTGCGCGAGCGCGTAGAGGCCCCAGATCAGGTAATCGATGCCCGGAAAGCCGCCGAGGAAGCGACCGACGCCGATCAGCGTATCGGAGCCGACGAAGATCAGGCTGCCGATGGCCACCAGCGGGCCGCGTGTACGGGCGGCGAGCGCGAAGCTCGCCATCGCGCACAGCACGAGCATGTAGACGGCGACCGGTGCCATCAGCTCGCCGAGGTGCGGGAAGAAGGCCACGTAGAACGCCGGTGCGGCGATCCACAGCCCGACGAGCGCGACGATGCGCCAGCCGTGCGGCCGGGCGCGCCAGCGCATGAAGATCGCGCAATAGCACAGGTGCGTGAGCAGGAACGCGCCGAGGCCGAGGACGAACGACAGCGGCCAGTCGGGCAGCGCGAGCAGTACATCGCCGAGCACGGCCGTCACGAGCGCCGCGCACAGCCACGCGCGTTCGCGTGGTGCGGCGCAGGTGCTGCCCGCCGCGAGCAGCAGGATGCCCATCGCGGCTTTCGCGGCTGCCTGGCCGGGATAGGGCGCCGCGGCGAGCGACAGTCCATACAGCAGCGCGGCGACGACGGCGAGCGGCCAGAGCCGGCGGTAGGTGGCGGGAAGCGTGGCGATCAAGGCGGGTGTCTCCGGTTTGTTGTTGTCTGCGGTGGACGGCGCGCGGTCGAGGGCGCGGCTGCCGGCCATTATCCGGAAGAAAGGGCGTGCGAAAACCGGCAAATCCTTCTAGGAAGCGACCGGGATCGCCATGCACCAAGGATTGCCCGCCGGCGCAGCAATCCGGCGATGCCGGGCTCCGATGCCTGGGCGCGGCCGCCGGATTTCTCCGTGCGTTGCCCCGGTTGAACCGGGGCAACGACTTCAATTCGGCTTGCTATGATCGCCGCGGTATTGCCGTTGTCGATGTGGTTGTTGGTGTCGTTGTCGTTGTTCCGCCCGGCCGCGCGACTGGATGCGCAGCCGATGCGGGCCCGATGAATCCCAGCCGTGCCCGGCCCGTGCGCTCATGCGAAGCGGGGCGGGCGGGCCTCCCCACGAAAACAGGTCCGACCATGACCGAACTTCTCCACGGCGACGGCGCGATCCGTCGCACGACGCCGTATGGCTCGTCGATCGAAAACACCTATGCGGGCGTGCTGTCGTTCATGCGCCGCAACTATTCGCGCGCGCTCGACGGCGTCGACGTCGCGATCTCCGGCGTGCCGCTCGACCTCGCGACGACCTACCGCTCCGGTGCGCGGCTCGGCCCGGCCGCGATCCGTGCGGCCAGCGTGCAGCTCGCGGAGCTTCATCCGTATCCGTGGGGCTTCAACCCGTTCGACGATCTCGCGGCCGTCGACTACGGCGATTGCTGGTTCGACGCGCACAACCCGCTGTCGATCAAGCCCGCGATCATCGAGCATGCGCGCACGATCCTCGGTTCCGGCGCGAAGATGCTGACGCTCGGCGGCGACCACTACATCACGTATCCGCTGCTGGTCGCGCATGCGGAGCGCTACGGCAAGCCGCTGTCGCTGATCCATTTCGATGCGCACTGCGATACTTGGGCCGACGACGATCCGGACAGCCTCAATCACGGGACGATGTTCTACAAGGCCGTGAAGGAAGGGCTGATCGATCCGGCGACGTCGGTGCAGGTCGGGATTCGCACGTGGAACGACGACTTTCTCGGCATTGAGCGGCTCGATGCGGCGTGGGTGCATGACCATGGCGCGCGCGCGGCGGTCGAGCGGATCGTCGATATCGTGGGCACCCGGCCCGCGTACCTGACGTTCGATATCGATTGCCTCGATCCGGCGTTCGCGCCTGGCACCGGCACGCCGGTCGCGGGCGGGCTGTCGTCCGCACAGGCGCTCGCGATCGTGCGTGCGCTCGGCGCGGCGAATCTGATCGGCGCGGATGTGGTCGAGGTCGCGCCCGCGTACGACCACGCGGACATCACCGCGATCGCGGCCGCGCATGTCGCGTGTGATCTGCTGTGTTTGTGGCGGCAGAAGAAGGTTGCGGGGGCGCTGAAGTAAGTCGGCATGCCGGGCATGCGCGTGCCGCTGGCGCGGTGCGTGCATGGCCCGAGCGATGCGCCGGGTGCCGATTGCATCCGGTGAATCCGGTAGAGCGCCTTCCCGGATTTCCCCAGACCGAGCTTGCGGATCCGTTGGCGATCTCGGTGGCAGGTCATCGGATGGCTGCTCACGTACGCCGACGAGGCGTCGACGTCTTCCTGATGATGTGCGCCGACGTCATCACATCAAGCGAAAAGCTATTTACTCCTGAAGAAAGCGGCAAGCATGTCGTCTTTCGGCGCTGCCGGTTGTGTTGTTTGCTGCTTTCCCGAGCGTCCGCGCGATCGGGCGTGATCCGCCCCGGCGCCATCTGGCCAGGCCCCCGTATAAACCGCGCGCGGCCTGATGAGATCGGATTGCTCGCGCTGCTCCAGCCCATGCGCGATCCAGCCGATCGAGCGGCCAAGCGCGAACAGGCCGAACGCGGCGCCGACGGGAAGCCGCAAATGCCGGCGCAACGCTACCAGCGCGAGATCCAGCGAGGGCTTCTGGCCGACGAGCGCGCTCCCGGTATCGATCATCCTTTTCCATTGAGGATGGCGCGGCAGGATCCGCGACAACAGATACGTCGCGCGCACGTCGCCATCGGGATAGAGCGCATGTCCGAAGCCGGGCAAGCCGTCACCCCGGGCGAGGCGCGCGCCCATCTTTTGCTCGACGTCCTTATTACCCAGTTCGTCCCACAGTGCTTCGCCACGCGCGGTGGTGGCGCCGTGCCGCTCGCCCGACAAGCCGGCCAGGCCGCCGACCACGACGGCCCGCAAGCTCGCGTTCGTCGACGCGATGCACCGCCCCGTGAAGCTCGACGCGTTCAGTTCATGGTCCGCGCACAGCACGAGCGCCATCCTGATCAGTTCGGCGCCCGCAGGCCCGACGCCCCATGCCCGCGCGCATTGCTCGTGGATGGGTGCCGTATCGATGCGGGTGCGCAGCAGGCATGCCGCCAGAACCCGCACGAGATCGCCGCAGCCCTGCGCCTGACGATCAGCCGACTGATGCCAGATCGCCGTCGGCGCGTCCTCGCTCGCGACGGTGAAGAGCGGCAGCAGCGCTTGCTCGGTGCGTTGACCGGCGTAGTGCCTGAAGAGCGTCCGCAGTACCGACGGCGTAGCGGGGACGTGACGGCCGAACGCGGTCTGCTCGTCGCATCGCCACAGCAGCGCCGCGACTTCCTCGAGACTCGCGCGGGCAGCGAGATCGAGTGCATCCACACCGCGATAGAACAGCCGGCCGCCATCGATCAACGTGATGCTCGATTCGAGCACGGGCGACCCCCAGTTCAGCGCGGCCTTCGCCACTTCCTTCGGCTTGCGGCCGCGTGCGCGTTGATCCGCGAGCCGGTCGACGTCGGCCGCGAGGTAGCGGCTTTCACGGTGGCTGCCGCCTGGCTCCGCGCGAAGCAGGCCGCGGCTGACGTACGCATAGAGGGTTTGCCGCGAGACACCGAGCCTTGCCGCGGCTTCGGTCGAATTCAGGTAGTTCGACATCGTGCGCAGGGGGAATCGTTCGACAGGTTGATCAGGATAATCAACGTTGACAGCAAATGCGAGCGAGACGATCTTAGCCTCACCTGATTCATGCGAGGCGAACATGGGTGTCGATCAAATGTCGAGGGAACGGGCCGCGGCCGATGACGATCGGGTGTCGCGTCATCTACGGGCGTTCTGGCGCGCGGCGGGTGGGTCTCAGGCTCTTCTTGAGTCGTGCAGCTTCAGCGGGTCGGGCGAACTGGTTTCGGCATTTCGCGTAACCGACATCGCCACGGCGGCGATCGGCGCGGCAGCAACGGCCATTGCCGAATTGCTGCATGCATCGACCGGGACGTTGCCGGCGGTGCGGGTCGACCGGCGCATGGCATCGCTGTGGTTCGGCACGTCGCTGCGTCCGCAGGGCTGGACGATGCCGCCTCAATGGGATCCGGTGGCCGGCAACTATCGGGCGCGCGATCGCTGGATCCGGTTGCACACCAACGCGCCGCATCATCGGCTGGCCGCGTTGTCGGTGCTCGACTGCGCGGCCGATGCGCAGTCGGTCGCGCAAGCGGTGAACCGCTGGGATGCCGCCGCGCTCGAAGACGCGATCGTCGAGCGCGGCGGTTGTGCCGCGGCGATGTACTCGGCGCAGGAGTGGGCCGGGCATCCGCAGGGCAAGGCGGTCGCAACCGAACCGTTGCTGCATGTTCATGCCGCGACCGATGCCGTCGCACATGACTGGCGGCCGTCGAAAGGCCGGCCGTTGCGCGGCATTCGCGTGCTCGACCTGACGCGCATTCTTGCGGGCCCCGTGGCGACACGATTTCTGGCGGGCCTGGGCGCCGACGTGCTGCGCATCGATCCGTACGGCTGGGAAGAGCCGGGCACGGTACCCGAAGTCGTCCTCGGCAAGCGGTGTGCGCGGCTGAACCTGAAGGATGCAGCAGATCTCGATACGCTCAAGCAGTTGCTCGGCAGCACGGATATCGTCGTGCACGGTTACCGGTCGGACGCGCTCGCGCGCCTCGGACTCGATGCTGCGCATCGGCGCGAGCTGAATCCTGCGCTCATCGACGTGTCGCTCGACGCCTATGGCTGGAGTGGTGAATGGCGTTGCCGGCGCGGCTTCGACAGCCTCATTCAAATGAGCACGGGAATCGCCGAGGCGGGTATGCGCGTGACGGGCAGTGATGAGCCGGTGAACCTGCCCGTTCAGGCGATCGACCATGCGACGGGCTACCTGATGGCGACGGCTGCCATCCGCGGGCTGACGACGCGAATGAAAGAGGGCGTCGGTACCGAGGTGCGCGCTTCGCTGGCGCGTACGGCGGCCGAGTTGCAACTGCGGTCGGAGCCGATGAGCGAGGTGGTCGAACTGGTCGCCGACGACGAACGTGATCGTGCGGAACACGTCGAACCGACGTCGTGGGGGCCGGCATCCCGGCTCCTTCCACCGGTGCAAATCGACGATGCGCCGCTCCGATGGTTTTATCCGGCGCGCGCACTGGGTGCGTACGAACCCGAATGGTTGTCTTCGAACGACGATCTATGAGGCGGTGCGATGAATCGGCAGGTATCGGTGAGTGGCGGCAGGACGGGAATCGACTCGGCCACGGCGATGCATTTCGTTCAGCGCAATGCGCAGGTGGTCATCATCGGACAGCGCGCGAACGTGCTGGAACACGCGGCCGAAGCGATCGGCGGCGTGTTTCCCGATGTGCGCCCGCCGCGCCCTGATTGCCAGCCTGTGCATGCCTGATCGGACGGAGCGCGTTCGGCGGAGAGGGGGGCGGGCTAGTGAAGCAAGTCGGCCGGCGCAGACCGCCGGCGCGTTGCGTGTTGCTGGATCGAGGGTCGGGCGTTGCGTTTAACCGCGCGTGTCGACCCAGTTGCGTGCCCAGCGGGCCGAATGTTGCAACGCCTGCTCCTCGCTCGTGAAGTAATCGAGCGAATAGAACTGGTAGCGGCCTTCGGTGCGTGGGCTGCCGGCGCGTTCAAGCAGCAGGTTGGATGAAAAACTACCGTCGGGCAAACGATGCGCCGAGGGTTGGACGGCATAGCCGTTGTATTGATGAATTTGTTGGTTGTGCATTTTAATTTTAATGATGTTCGAGTGCGCGCGCGCCGTGCGGAATGTGCACGGGTATGCCGATTCAAAGCCATTGCGAGCTGAATCTGACGCAGTCGTAAAGCGAAAAAGGGCTTGGCAGCCAGAGGGGGAATGAAGTGCAACGAGGCGTGTGGCGCTTGGCGAGCTGCTGAATGAACAGAGGCAGCTAAGAGCAATGGCGCCAACTTTGGGAGACCAGGCTCCGCGAGGATGTCGCTGCAACCCGGCGCCCGTTACGGGAGGCCGGGTTCTTCAAACTTTACAGCGGCTTGATGTTGGCCGCTTGCAGACCCTTCGGGCCTTGCTTCGTTTCGAAGCTCACTTTCTGATTTTCAGCCAGCGTCTTGAAGCCATCGGCGCGAATTTCGGAGAAGTGGGCGAAGAGATCGTCGCCGCCGTTGTCGGGCGTGATGAAGCCAAAGCCTTTGCTGTCGTTGAACCACTTGACGATACCGGTATCCATGAAGATTCCTTGAGAAAAAAATGTGAAGATTTGCTCTGAAAAGAGCGCATGAAGCGTCAAGGAGGGAGTGGACAACGAATACCGCTGAGGAGCGATCAATTGATGAACAGCAATCGGACTTCTTGAACTTAGACAGAGACGATAACCGCTAGGCAGCGGTGGCGTCAATCGTTAACTTGTAACTGTTTCCCCGGGCGAGCCGTTTTGCGGATGAAGCGATGTGGCCCTGCCTGGCTGCGCACGCTACGCGGCATGGCGCGCAGGGGCGTCCACGATAAACGCAAAAGCGAGACTCGCGCGCTGGCGCGAACGCCGACAGTGCGTCCCGCGTTTCCCCAAAATTCGACAAGAACAAGAAAGGCCGACGAGTCGTGTGCCCGTCGGCCTTCTCGACAACATGCGCGCTGCCGTTCTCGCTACTCCGCCGCGAGCGCACGCTGCGTGCTTTTGTCGACCCATGTGTTGTCGGCCACGTTCAGCTTCTGCGGAATCAGCTTCGCTGCATAAAACGCATCGGCGACACCTTGCTGGGCCGCGACGATCTTTTCGTCGAGCGGCACTGCGCCAAACAGGACACGCTCGATCCACATCTCGACGAGCGGTTGCGGCAGGCCGACCTTCGGCGCGATCAGCGCGGCCGTCTCGGCCGGATGCGTGTTGACCCACTGGCCCGTCTCGCGCGCCTGCTTCAGGATCGCGCCGACCACGTCCGGATGCTGCTGCGCGAAATCGCGCGTGGCTTCGTAGAAGTTGTTGGTCGCCGCGAGGCCCGTGTAGTCGGACAGCGTGCGCACCTTCAGCGCATTCTGCGCGGCTGCATAGTACGGATCCCAAACGACCCATGCATCGACGTTGCCGCTTTCGAATGCGGCGCGCGCGTCGGCCGGTGCAAGGTACACGGGGCGGATTTCGTCGTAGCGCACGCCGGCCTTCTTCAGCGCTTCGAGCAGCAGGTAGTTTGCGCTCGAGCCCTTCTGCAGCGCGATCTTCTTGCCGCGCAGGCCGGCGACCGAACGGATCGGCGAATCGGCCTTCACGACCACGGCTTCGTTGTGCGGCGCCGGCGGTTCCGCGCCGACATAGACGAAGTGCACGCCGGCCGCCTGTGCGAACACGGGCGGCGGCGCGCCCGTATAACCGAAGTCGATGCTGTTCGCGTTCAGCGCTTCGAGCAGCTGCGGGCCGGCCGGGAATTCGAACCACTGCACGCCATAGCCGAGCGGCTTGAGCCGCGCTTCGAGCGAACCTTGCGCCTTGATGACCGACAGCAGGCCGGCCTTCTGGTAGCCGATGCGCACAACCTTGTCGGCGCCGCCTTGCGCGAGGGCCGATGCGGCGGACAGCGCGACGAGCGTGGTGACGGCGGCGGTGCGGGCGATCCAGCGGGTGAAACGAATCATCGAACGGACTCCATGCAAAACGTCTTCGGGCGAGCGGCGGTGCCGCTCGGTTGGAAGAATCGTCGCATGGGCGATCGCGCCCGCAAACGAAGCATTGCCGATATCAATATGACGGCGGCGCGCCTATGCTTCGTCGCCGCCGTTTTCCGGTGAAGGCGTGCCGGACTGCCGCGCGGCCTCGTCGCTGAGCTTCTTGTCGAGGATCGTCGCGACGCGGCCGCCGAGATACGCGCTCGCCGCGGTTTCCAGTGCGCGGTTCGTCTCGCCTTCGACGAACACGGCCGCGAGCGGGCGCAGGCGCCAGATCGCGTCGACCAGTTCGGGCACGTCGGTGGCGGGCGGCAGCGTGCCCGCGTCGTAGCGGTCGAGCCGCTTCACGACGAGATCGACGAGCAGTCGCGCGATCGCATCGAAATGCGGCCGCGCGAGGCTGATCACGTCGAGCAACTCGCGCGGCGGAATGCCTTCCTTCGTCATCGCGGCCGCCGCTTCGAGCAGCGCGGGGCTCTTGGCGACGAACGACAGGCCGCGCCGTTCGAGCAGGCCGAGTTCGGTCACGCGTGACAGCTGCGTGGTGGCCTGCGGGCCGAACATCTGCGCGAGCGCGGCAAGCGAATAGGTCTTCGGCAGTTCGTGCGACCAGCGCCCGCCGATCGCGTTTTCGAGGCCGAGGATCGAGCGCAGGTCGTGGCCTTCGTCGATCGCCTTGATTAGGTCCTGGATGTTCGACAGCGTGTAGCCGCGCGCGAGCAGGTGGTTGATCAGCTTCAGGCGCGCGACGTGCGTGTCGTCGTAGATGCCGACACGGCCGCGCTTTTCCGGCGGCGCGAGCAAACCGCGATCCTGGTACGCACGGACGTTGCGCACGGTCGTGTCGGACACGCGCGCGAGTTCGTCGACCGTGTACTCGTTGCGGGCGTCCGGCGCTGCCTCGTCGGGTGTGGAATGAGTCTGTTTTGACATGCGGCCATTCTAGCGCGACGTGGCGGGCTCGGGCGAGACGGGGAGCGTGCTCGCACCGTCGCCCAGCGGGCGTTGCAGCAGCGCCGTATCGATCCAGCGGCCGTGCTTGAACCCGGCCGCCTTCAGCATGCCGGCCGGCTCGAAGCCGAACGCGCGATGCAGCGACGTCGAGCCGCCGGTGCCGCCGTCGGCGATCACCGCGATCATCTGCCGCCACGGGCCGGCCTCGCAACGCTCGATCAGCGCGGCGAGCAGCGCGCGGCCGATCCCGCGCCCGCGCTGTGCATCGTCGATGTAGATCGAATCCTCGATCGTGAAGCGGTACGCACTGCGCGTGCGGTACGGCGTCGCGTACGCGTAGCCGGCCACGCGGCCGTCGCATTCGGCGACGAGGTATGGCAGCCCGTGGCGCAGCACCGCGTCGCGGCGCGCGCGCAGTTCGGCGACGTCGGGCGGCGTTTCCTCGAACGACGCGACGCTGTGGTGAACGTGATGCGCATAGATCGCGTGGATCGCATCGAGGTCGGTGTCGGTCGCGTCTCGAACGACGCAGGCGGGGGCGGTGGGCATGGCGGCGGGTCCGGCGAATTCGGAATGCAAACCGCTACTATGCCGGCCGCCCGTGCGCATGGCAAAGCCGTGTGCGAAGGCGGTCGCCTACAGCCGTCCGTCCGCCGCGTGAACGGCCTCGGCGATCGCATCGGCAACGCGCTGCACGCGCGGCGACCGGCGCACGTCCGGGTGGACCACGAGCCAGATCTCGCGCTCGATGTCGCAACGCGGTGCGGCCGTCAGTTCGACGAGCGGCGCGCCGGCATGCGCGGCCGGATCGTCGACGAGAAACCGCGGCAGCAGCGCGACGCCGGCGCCGGCCGCGCACGCGCGATGCTGCGCGGCCAGGTCGTTGGTGACGAACGCGAAACGGCGCCCGGCCGCGAAGCGGGCGAGCCACTGGTGCTGCGGCGTTTGCGCGAGCGCGTCGTCGTAGCCGACGAACGGCCAGGTGTCGGGCGGTGCGTCCGCCCATTCCGGTGCTGCGCACAGTGCAAAGCGCATCGTGCCGAGCCGGCGCGCGGCGAGACCCGGCTCGGTCGGCCGCGACAGGCGCACCGCGAGATCGGCTTCGCGCGCGTACAGGTTCGCCGTGTGCATCTCGCCCAGCAGGTCGATGCGCAGCGCCGGCCACGCGCGCTGCGCGCGGGCGAGCCGCGGCGCGAGGAAATGGCTGGCGAACACCGGTGACGCCGATACGCGCACCACGCCGTCGAGCGCCGCCGCACCCTGGGCGGCGCGCGCGAACGCGTGCGCGTCGGTTTCGATGCGTGCCGCGTGCTCGGCCAGGTGCAGGCCTTCGTCGGTCGGCGGCCAGCCGCGCGGCAGGCGGTCGAACAGCCGGATGCCGAGTGCGGACTCCAGCGCGTCGATGCGCCGCGCGACCGTCGAATGCTGAACCTGCAGCGCCCGCGCGGCGGCCGACAGGCTGCCGCCGCGCATCACCGCGAGGAAATAACGGATGTCGTCCCAGCTCATCGGCAGCGCGGATGCGGGAACGAGATCCTGATCGGTCGAATTTTGCACAGTAGATGGGCGATTGACGGGAATTCCGTTCGATTATGCACGATGGGATGATCGTGTCACTTCATTCGATTACGAGGAACGTCATGACCCAGACTGCCACCGCCATCCGGATCGGGATCGACCGTTACGGCGACACCGGCGTACTGCGCCGCGTCGATGCGCCCGTCGCGCCGCCCGGCGCCGGCGAAGTGCGGATTCGCCAGACCGCGATCGGCGTGAATTTCGTCGACATCTATTTCAGGACGGGCGCGCACGCGTTGCCGGCGCTGCCGGATGCGCTCGGCGTCGAGGCGGCCGGCGTGATCGACGCGGTCGGGCCCGGCGTGACGGATCTCGTCCCCGGTCAGCGCGTCGCGTATGCGGGCATGCCGACCGGCAGCTATGCGAGCCTGCGCACGATGCCGGCCGGGCGCGTGCTGCCGATCCCCGACGGGTTGAGCGACGAAGCTGCCGCGGCCGGGATGCTGAAAGGGATCACCGTTTACATGCTGCTGCATCGCGTCCGGCAGGTCGGCGCGGGCGACACGGTGCTCGTGCATGCGGCGGCCGGCGGCGTCGGGCTGCTGGCGACGCAATGGGCGCGTGCGCTCGGCGCGCGGGTGATCGGCACGGTCGGGTCGGCCGCGAAGGCCGCGCTCGCGCGCAAGCATGGCGCCGAGGCGGTCGTCGATTACCGCGAGGAGGATTTTGTCGCGGCGGCACGCGCGTTCGGCGGCGGCGCGGGGGTCGATTACGCGATCGACGGGATCGGCGGCGACGTGCTGACGCGCACGCTCGGCGCGGTCCGTCCGTTCGGGATGGTCGCGAGCATCGGGCAGGTGGCCGCGATCGGTGCGCGGCAGACGTTCGATCTCGACGAACTGGGGCCGGCGCGGTCGATCGCGCTGGCGCGGCCGAGCGTGCTCGGCTTCATCGCGCGTGACGTCGAGGGATATCGGGAGGCTGCGCGCGCGACGCTCGAACGGCTGGCGGGCGGGATGCATGTGGAGATCGGCGCGCGGCTGCCGCTCGAACAGGCGGCCGAGGCGCACCGGTTGCTGGAGTCGCGTGCGACGACGGGTGGGGTCGTGCTGGTGCCTTGATGGCCGAAGGAGGGGGATCGCGATGCGGCTCGACGCTTGCGTCGCGATCCGCGCGACGCTCAGTTGTGCTTGCGCAGCGGCGCATCCTCGACGAACCACGCGAGCACGAATGCGATCGCGATGACCGTCGCCGCCGCCAGATACACGACATGCAGCGAACCGGCGAACGCGTGCAGGTACGCATCGCGCACGGCATCCGGCAACTGATGCACGGCGGCCGGCCCGAGCGCGGGCGGCAGCTCCGTGCCGGCCGGCAGCGCAGCCATTACCCGCGACTGCAGCCCGTGCGAGAACAGCGCGCCGAACGCCGCGACACCGAGCGAGCCGCCGATCGAGCGGAACAGCGTCGCGCCCGATGTCGCGACGCCCATGTGCCGGAATTCGACCGTGTTCTGCACGGCGAGCGTGAGCACGGGCATCACCATGCCGAGGCCGATCCCGAGCAGCGCCATGTACGCGTACATCGTGTGCAGCGGCGTATCGAGCGTCAGCGTCGACAGGAGCGCCATCGCGATGCCGCCGGTCAGCGTGCCCAGGATCGGGAACATCCGATAAGCTCTCAACAGAAAGTAAATCTATAATTTGATCCGAATCCTTGAAGGACCGTATCGACGTCTTCTTCAAGGGTTTGGATGTCACGCGCCTTGAAGGCCAGCCACTCATATTTCATCTTGTGCCACAGTTTCTCGATGCGATTGAGCTCCGGGCTGTA